>NZ_JBFUKU010000204.1:0-9954 GCF_056400685.1 Pseudomonas sp. P5_A12
CCAACGATCCACGCCTGGCCCCCGTCACCAACGACAACGTCGGTTTTGGCAGCCCGCACCTGAGCAACTACGCCCAGCGTTATTACAGCGGTCCGTCGGGCGAGATTCTCGATGCGTTCGTGTTCTACAGCACCGAAGTGGGTGAGGAATCGTTGTTCAGCGCCAAGGCCGGTCAGCACAACGTGTTCTGGGGCGAGACCATTCTCAACCCGGTGCACTCGGTCAGCTACGGCCAGTCCGGCCTCGACCTGGCCAAGCTGGCGGCGTCGCCGGGTACGGAAGCCAAGGAACTGTTCGTTCCACGTAACCAGTTGTCGATGTCGTTCACCGTCAACCCCGAGTTGACCGTGGGTGCCCAGTACTTCATGGATTGGGACGCCGCTCGCCTGCCAGAAGCGGGCACCTACTACGGAGGTTCCGATCTGGTGGGCTTTGGCGCCAAATCGTTCCTGCTCGGCAACACCAACGCCGTGGTTCCGGGCAGCCCGCTGGGTTGTGGCCTGGCACCGTGCAACGCGTTGACCAACGTGCGTCGCGGTGATGACCTGAACCCGCACAACAGCGGTGACTGGGGCGTGATGGCCAAGTGGTCGCCGGCCTGGCTGGACGGGACGCTCGGTGTCTACTACCGCGAAACCTCGGACATCCTGCCGCAAGCCTGGCTGGATGCCAGAGGCCTGAGCTCGGCCAACCCGAACGGCACCCGACCAGCCGGGCAAGTGCCAGCGGTGGTCAACACGCTCAACTCGTTGAGCACTGCCACTTATCAACTGGCCTATGCCGACGACATCAAGATTTTCGGTCTGAGTCTGTCCAAGGATGTCGGCGGTATCAGTGTGGGTTCGGACCTGAACATCCGTCACAACATGCCGCTGGCCAGTATCCCGGCCATCGTCAGCACCACCAGCCCGCTGGGCCTGGGCCAGGGTCTTGGCCTGTTGCCGGCGCGCACCGCTTCCACGGGTGTGATCTACGACACCCCGAGCCGCGGCGATAGCATGAGCGCCACCGGCGAAACCTTGCACTGGACGCTGAACGGTCTGATGACCATTCCGAAAATGCCGGTGTTCGATTCGGCCACCCTGCTGGGCGAGCTGTACTACAGCAACCTGCTCAAGCTCGATGACAAGAACGAAGCGCTCTACAAAGGCAAAGGCACCTATCGCGGCATCGACCAGCCGACCCGGGACAACTGGGGCGTCGCGGTCAACTTCACACCAACCTGGTACCAAGTGTTCCCTGGTATCGACCTCAACGCACCAATGTCCGTCAACGTCGGCCTCGCCGGCGTGTCACCGGTGTCCGGTGGCGGTGCCAAGGACACCGGCAACTATGCGCTGGGCGTGGGTGCCATTGTTTACAACAAATACTTTGTCGACCTGAAGTACGTGGACTCCTTCGGCCAAACCGACAAGTGCAATACCAGTGGCGTGAGCACCGGTCCGACCGGTGGTGATGGCTCTACGCCGAACGCCTTTAGCGGCAACGAAAACTACGCCTGTTACGCCGGGGGCTACTCGTCCTTCTCCGGTGGTGGTGCAACGACTGAGGATCGTGGCGCTGTGTACCTGACGATGAAAACAACCTTCTGATTTACAACTTTGATTCACCACTGATTTGCTCAATGCAAGCAGGAGAATAACAATATGAAATTTGCACAAACCGTGTTGGCTGCCTCGCTGGCGATGATCGTCGCCGCCCAGGCCCATGCCGCTGTATCGGCGCAAGACGCCGCCAAACTGGGCAGCAACCTGACCCTGGTCGGTGCTGAAAAAGCCGGTAATAGCGACGGCTCCATCCCCGCCTACAATGGTGGTCTGACCACGCCGCCGGCCAGCTTCAAATCCGGTGACAGCATGCGTCCGGATCCGTTTGCCAGCGAAAAACCGGTACTGGTCATCGACGGCAAAAACGTCGATCAGTACAAGGGCCTGCTCAGCGCAACGACCGTGGAACTGGCCAAGCGTTTCCCGACCTTCAAGGTCGACGTGTACCCGACTCACCGCACCGTCTCGCTGCCTCAAGCGATCCTCGACAACGGCGTGAAAAATGCCACCGGCGCCAAGTCCCTTGAAGGTGGCCTGGCCATCGACAACGTGCTGCCGGGCATACCGTTCCCGATCCCGCAATCGGGTAACGAAGCGATGTGGAACTTCCTGTTGCGTTATCAGGGCGTGAGCATCAGCTCCAAGTACGATTCCTGGAACGTTGACTCCGCCGGTGTTCCAAGCCTGGCGACCACCGGACAGGCGAACATCTCCTATCCGATCTACGAAAACCTGTCTCAGCCGATCAGCAGTGCCGATGTGTACTACCAGATGAAGCTGCAGTACACCGGCCCGGCGCGTCGTGCCGGCGAAGCGGTGATGCTCAAGGACGCCGCCAACCCGCTGCAACAACCGCGCCGCGCCTGGCAGTACCTGCCTGGTCAGCGCCGTGTGAAGCTGGCACCGAACCTGGCCTACGACACGCCTAACCCAGGCACCGCCGGCGCCGGTACTTACGACGACGTCTTCGTGTTCAACGGTGCGCTGGATCGCTACGACTGGAAGCTGGTCGGCAAGCAAGAAATGATCGTGCCGTACAACACCTACAAGCTGACCTACGTCCAGGATCCGAAGTCGATCACGACTCCGAACCACCTGGCCCCGGAGTTCGTGCGTTGGGAAAAACACCGTGTATGGGTCGTCGAGGGTAACCTCAAGGCCGGCGCTCGTCACATCTACCAGAAGCGTCGCTTCTACCTTGACGAAGACAGCTGGACCGCTTTGGCCTCGGATCAATATGACGCTCGTGGTCAGCTGTACCGTGGTTCGTTTGCCTTCCTCAGCCAAAGCTATGACAAGCAGGTCCCTGACTCCACTCCGTTCATGATCTATGACCTGGTGGGCGGTTCCTACAACATCAACGGTGTAGTCGGCCCGTATGGCGGCATCAAGTACATCGATCCGCTCTCCAAGGCACAGTGGTCGTCGGAGTCCCTGGCGGGCGCCGGCATTCGCTAAGCAAACCGTAACAAAGCGTCCATCGGTCCACGGCCCACAAGGCCGTGTGACCGCGCGCAGGTCGGTGCAAGCCGATCGCCGCGACGACAGTTTTTAACGTCGGGCTGCACAGTGCAGTCCCAGACGCGGTTTTCCCAAGAGGACGCGGTATGTGTTCGTATAAAAAGTACCTGCAGTTGGCGTTCGGCGCCGTGCTTGTCTTGTCGCAGGGCGTCACTCAGGCGGCCGGCTATATCGATGTGCTGGATCTGCCCGCCAAAGTCAGTGCGTTGGCAGTCAACAGTCCGTTGTCCGGCATGACCCGCGCAGGCGACCGATTGGTAGCCGTCGGGCAGCGTGGACACATTCTCTATTCAGATGACAGCGGTAAACACTGGCAGCAAGCAGCTGTGCCAGTGAGTGCCGATCTCAGTGCTGTGAATTTTCCATCGGCCAGGGAAGGCTGGGCGGTCGGCAATGATGGCGTGGTGTTGCACAGCGATGATGCTGGCGTGACCTGGCGCAAGCAATTGGACGGCCGTCAGATCGGTGAGTTACTGGTCAAGCATTATGGTGCGTTGGCGAGTGCCCAACCTGACAACGAAGAATGGTCACGGCTGGCCGACGAAGGCCAGCGACTGGTAGAACAGGGCGCGGACAAACCTTTGCTCGACGTCTGGTTTGCCAATGAGCAGGTCGGCTATGTGGTCGGCGTGTTCAACCTGATTCTGCGTACTGAAGACGGTGGCCAAACCTGGACCCCGTATCAGGACCGCACCGAAAACCCGCAAAGTTTTCACCTCAACGCCATCGCCTCGACCGGTGACGGCTTGTACATCGCTGGTGAGCAAGGCCTGTTGCTCAAATGGGATGACGCCAGCCAGCGCTTTGCCGCCGTGCCGACCCCCTATCAGGGCAGTTTCTTCGGCGTGCTGGGTAAGCCGGGTGAAGTGCTCGTCTATGGCTTGCGCGGCAACGTATTGCGCAGCACCGATGGCGGCCAGAGTTGGACCGCGCTGGACAGTGGCTTGCGCATCAGCATCACCGCCGGCCTCATCGATGACCGTGGCGACTACCGCTTGTTCACCCTGGGTGGGCAGATGCTGGTCAGCCAGGGCACTGGCGCGCAATTGCACCTGGTTCAGCAACCCGTACCGACGCCGGTAGCCGGCGCCGCCGAGGCCTCCAACGGCTCGCTGGTGGTGGGTGGTTTCCGTGGTGCCTTGGCGCTGTCCGTCGATAAGACCTCGAACCCTTAACGCGAGTACCCAGACATGGGCAATATAAAACAAGAAGCCATGCCGGTGATCCGCGACATGCGTGATTTCGACCGCCTCTCCGGCAACCTGCTGGAGCGGCTGGTATTCAACTACCGCCCTGTGTTCATGCTGCTGATGGCGCTCGCCACCGTGGTGCTGGGCTTCATGGCGGTCACCCGCCTGGAGCTGCGTCCCAGCTTCGAAAAAATGATTCCGCAGAGCCAGCCGTACATCCAGAACTTCCTGGAGAACCGCGCGTCGCTGCGTGGTTTGGGCAACTCGGTACGGGTTGTGGTGGAAAACACCCAAGGCGACATTTTCGACCCTGAATACCTGGACGTGCTCAAGCAGGTCAACGATCAGTTGTTCCTCACCGAGGGCGTCGACCGTGCGTGGATGAAGTCGTTGTGGAGCCCGTCGGTGCGCTGGACCGAAGTCACCGAGGAAGGTTTCCAGGGTGGCTCGGTGATGCCCGACACTTACCAGGGCAAGCCTGAAGAAATCGAGCAACTGCGCCAGAACATTTCCCGTGCCGGTATCGTCGGCAGCCTGGTGGCCAGCGACTTCAAATCCACCATGCTGATCGTGCCGCTGCTGGACAAGGCCTCGGCCACTGGCCAGAGCATCAACTATCACGCGTTCTCGCAGATGCTCGAAGAGCAGTTGCGCGACAAGATYGAATATGGCGGTGACAGTGCCGCGCGCAAGTCCGGTGAAGAAGGCAAGGGCCACTACAAGGTCCGGGTGATCGGTTTCGCCAAATTGATGGGCGACCTGATCGATGGCCTGATTCAGGTGATGATGTTCTTCGGCCTGGCCGTAGTCACCTCGCTGATCATCATCTACGCCTACACCCGTTGCGTGCGCAGCACCCTGCTGGTGGTCGGCTGCTCGTTGATCGCGGTGGTCTGGCAGCTCGGCATCGTCGCCTGGCTGGGTTATGCCATCGACCCGTACTCGGTGCTGGTACCGTTCCTGATCTTCGCCATCGGCGTGTCCCACGCCGCGCAGAAGATGAACGGCATCATGCAGGACATCGCCCGTGGCACCCACAAACTGATCGCCGCACGCTACACCTTCCGCCGTCTGTTCATTGCCGGCGTCACCGCGCTGCTGGCCGACGCCGTGGGCTTTGCCGTGTTGATGCTGATCGACATTCCGGTGATCCAGGACCTGGCCATTACCGCCAGTATCGGTGTCGCGGTGTTGATCTTCACCTCGCTGTTGCTGATGCCGGTGGCGCTGTCTTATGTCGGCGTCGGCGCCAAGGCTGCCGAGCGCGCCCTGAAGATCGACACCCGTGCCGACCGTCACAAAGGCTTCGGCAAACTGTGGGACATGCTCGACCGCTTCACCACCCGCAAGTGGGCCACCGGCGCGGTACTGGTTGCGCTGTTGATGGGCATCGGCGGCTTCATGGTCAGCCTGAACCTGAAGATCGGCGACCTGGAAAGTGGTGCACCGGAACTGCGTGCCGATTCGCGCTACAACATTGACAACGCTTACATCACCCAGCATTACGCGCTGTCCAGCGACCTGTTCGCGGTGATGATCAAGACCGCGCCGGAAGGCTGCCTGAACTACAAGACGCTGGTGCTCGCCGACCGTTTGGCCTGGGAACTGCAACAGAATCCGGGTGTGCGGGCGACCACCTCGCTGGTCAACGCCGTGCGTCAAATCACGGCCGGCACCTACGAGGGCAACCCCAAGCTCAACAGCATCCAGCGTAACCAGGACGTCCTGAACTACGCCGCGCAGCAAGCCTCGGTCAACTCGCCGGAGCTGTTCAACAACAATTGCTCGTTGATGCCGGTGATTGCTTTCCTCAAGGACCACAAGGCCGAGACCCTGGACTCGGTGGTTGCCATCGCCGACAAGTTTGCCAAGGAAAACAGCACCGAAGATCGTCAGTTCCTGCTGGCCGCTGGCAGCGCCGGTATCGAAGCGGCAACCAACATCGTGGTCCGCGAGGCCAATCACACGATGCTGCTGTATGTCTACGCAGCGGTGACCCTGTTCTGCCTGATCACCTTCCGCAGCTGGCGCGCCACCCTGGTCGCACTGTTGCCACTGGTCCTGACCTCGATCCTCTGCGAAGCCTTGATGGTGGGCATGGGCATTGGCGTCAAAGTGGCAACCTTGCCAGTGATCGCGTTGGGGGTGGGGATCGGCGTGGACTACGCGTTGTACCTGCTCAGTGTGCAGTTGCACTTCCAGCGGCAAGGATTATCGCTGGCCGAGTCCTACCGTAACGCGGTGTCGTTCACTGGTCGTGTGGTTGGCCTGGTCGGCATCACCCTGGCCGCAGGCGTGGTGTGCTGGGTCTGGTCGCCGATCAAGTTCCAGGCGGACATGGGCATCCTGCTGACGTTCATGTTCTTGTGGAACATGCTCGGCGCGCTGATCCTGATTCCAGCCCTGTCGTACTTCCTGTTGCGCGAAAAATCGCTGGAGACACTTCCAGCTGCGGATGACCTGGGGGCGCCTGCCGAAGAAGCCGGCACCTCGCACACTCCGCCTGTTCCTCAAGCATTGACTACTCCTGAGTAAGTTCACTATGTCCGAATACAAAGCTCCCTTGCGCGACATGCGCTTCGTCCTCAATGAAGTCTTTGAGGTATCCAAGCTATGGGCCAGTTTGCCTGGCCTGGCCGAGGTCATTGACGAAGAGACAGCTGCCGCGATCCTTGAAGAGGCCGGCAAGATCACGGGTGAAGTGATCGCACCGCTGAACCGCAGTGCCGACGAACAAGGCTGCACCTGGACCAACGGCGCGGTCACCGCGCCAGACGGTTTTGTCGCCGCATATCAGGCGTTCGCCGAAGGTGGTTGGGTCGGCGTCGGTGGTGATCCGCAGTTTGGTGGCATGGGTATGCCCAAGGCGATTTCGGCTCAGGTCGAAGAGATGGTCAACTCGGCCGGCCTGTCCTTCGGCCTGTACCCGATGCTGACCGCCGGCGCGTGCCTGTCGATCAACGCCCACGCCAGCGAAGAGCTCAAGGAACGTTACCTGCCGAACATGTACGCCGGCACCTGGACCGGTTCGATGTGCCTGACCGAGGCCCATGCCGGCACCGACCTGGGCATGATCCGCACCCGCGCCGAGCCTCAGGCCGACGGCAGCTACAAGGTCAGTGGCAGCAAGATTTTCATCACTGGCGGTGAGCACGACCTGACCGAAAATATCATTCACCTGGTACTGGCGCGCCTGCCGGATGCGCCGGCGGGTCCTAAAGGCATTTCGCTGTTTCTGGTGCCCAAGGTGCTGGTCAATGCCGACGGTTCCCTGGGCGAGGGCAACGCGGTTTCCTGCGGTTCCATCGAGCACAAGATGGGCATCAAGGCATCCGCCACCTGCGTGATGAACTTCGACGGCGCCACGGGCTGGATCGTCGATGCACCGAACAAGGGCCTGGCGGCGATGTTCACCATGATGAACTACGAGCGTCTGGGCGTAGGCATTCAGGGGCTGTCGCTGGGCGAGCGTTCGTATCAGAACGCCGTCGAATACGCCCGTGACCGTCTGCAAAGCCGTTCGCCAACGGGTGCACAGAATAAAGACAAGGCTGCCGACCCAATCATCGTCCACCCGGACGTGCGGCGCATGTTGTTGACCATGAAAGCCTTGAACGAAGGCGGTCGTGCGTTCTCCAGCTACGTGGCCCTGCAACTCGACACGGCCAAGTACAGCGAAGACGAAGCAACCTGCAAACGCGCGCAAGAGTTGGTGTCGCTGCTGACCCCGGTGGCCAAGGCGTTCCTGACCGACATGGGTCTGGAAACCACCCTCCACGGCCAGATGGTTTTCGGCGGCCACGGCTATATCCGCGAGTGGGGCCAGGAGCAACTGGTGCGTGACGTGCGCATCACCCAGATTTACGAAGGCACCAACGGCATCCAGTCGCTGGACCTGGTCGGGCGCAAGATCGTGGGCAGCGGCGGGGCGCTTTACCGCTTGTTCGCTTCCGAAATTCGCGACTTCGCCGCCAACGCCAGCGATGAACTCAACGAGTTCAGCAAGCCGTTGAACGCTGCCGTGGACACGCTCGACGAGTTGACCGCATGGGTGCTGGACCGGGCAAAAGCCAACCCGAATGAAATCGGCGCGGCCTCGGTCGAGTACCTGCAAGCCTTCGGTTACGTCGCTTACGCCTACATGTGGGCACTGATGGCCAAGACCGCCATCGGCAAGCAAGCCGAGGACGACTTCTACGTCAGCAAGCTGGCCACCGCACGCTTCTACTTCGCTCGCCTGCTGCCGCGCATCCATTCATTGAGCGCGTCGGTCAAGGCCGGCAGCGAATGCCTCTATCAACTGGATGCAACGCAGTTCTGATCCCCATGCCCCGCGACTCCCGTCACCGCGCCGGGAGTCGTTTGCAAACGTGTGCATTCAGGGGCGCTGAGCCAACAATAAAAAGTTTCAGGAACCAGAATCATGATGGCGACAAAAATAATTCCGCCCGCCGAAGGCGCCTATGCCTATCCCTTGCTGATCAAGCAACTGTTGCTGTCCGGTGAGCGCTATGAGCCGGGTCGGGAAATCGTCTATGCCGACAAACTGCGCTACGACTACAAGACGCTCAACAAACGGATTCGCAAACTGGCCAACGCCCTGACGGCCGCCGGCGTAAAAGCCGGTGACACCGTGGCGCTGCTCGACTGGGACAGCAATCGCTACCTGGAATGCTTCTTTGCCGTACCGATGATCGGCGCGGTGTTGCATACGGTGAACATCCGTCTGTCTCCGGATCAAGTGCTCTTCACCATGAACCACGCCGAAGACGATCTGGTGTTGGTGCATGATGATTTCCTGCCTCTGGTCGAACAGATCCAGGGTCAACTTACGACCGTCAAAGGTTTCCTGCAACTGACTGACGACACGGCTACCGAAACATCGTTGCCGGTGTTGGGTGAGTACGAGCACCTGCTGTCCCAAGCGTCAGACCAGTATGAATTCCCCGATTTCGATGAGAACTCGGTCGCCACCCTGTTCTACACCACCGGCACCACCGGCGACCCTAAAGGGGTGTATTTCACCCACCGCCAGTTGGTCCTGCACACCTTGAATACGGTCGGCACCCTGGGCGTCTACCAAGGCCAGCCACTGCTGCGTTCCGATGATGTGTACATGCCCATCACGCCGATGTTTCACGTGCATGCCTGGGGTGTGCCGTATGTCGCCACCCTGATGGGGATCAAACAGGTGTACCCGGGCCGCTATGAACCCAACGCGCTGGTCAAGCTTTATCGTGAGGAGAAGGTCACCTTCTCCCATTGCGTACCGACCATTTTGCAGATGATCCTGAACTGCGAAGCCGGGAAGCAGACCCGTTTTGATGGCTGGAAAATGCTCCTGGGCGGCAGCGCGCTGACTCACGGTATCGCCAGCGAAGCCAGTGCCAAAGGCATGGTAGTGCACGCCGGTTATGGCATGTCGGAAACCTGCCCGATTCTGTGCCTGAGTTACCTGCGTGATGACGTGCTCAAGCAGCCCATGCAAGACCAACTGGCTACCCGCATCAAGACCGGCACGCCGGTGCCCATGGTTGACCTGAAAATCGTCGACGCCAGCGGCAACGATGTTGCCCATGACGGTGAGTCCCTGGGCGAAATCGTGGTCCGCGCGCCTTGGCTGACCCAGGGTTATCTGAAGGAACCGGAAAAGGGCGCCGAACTCTGGCTCGACGGTTGGATGCACACCGGCGACA
>NZ_JBFUKU010000205.1:0-9939 GCF_056400685.1 Pseudomonas sp. P5_A12
GGTTTAGCGCGTTCCTGTGGGAGCGTGGCTTGCCCGCGATGGCGCCAGTTCAGGCGCTGACAGCTTTCGCCTTGGCCGCCGACTCAACCTTGGAAGCCGGTCGGTACAGAACGTAGTAATACGATCCCAGGCAAATCAGCCAGCAGAAAACCGCTGTCCATAAGTTGTGCGAAAAGAAGTGCGCCCCCTGCATCATCCGGCCAATCGAGAACACCGAGCCCAAGGCGAAGGCAAAGACAAACGCCGCGCGAGCCATGYGCGGGCGACGGTCGCGCAACACGAAGAACAGGGCAAACAGCGTGAAACCGGTGGCGGCATGTCCGCCAGGCCAGCAACGGCCAGGTTTATCCGTGTGCGGACGAGGGCTCAATAATTCGCTGTAGGTCTCGTGGCCGCCGAATTGCTCAAGGCTCCAGGGGCATTGCACTGCCGTCACCGCTTTCATCGGAGTGACAAAGGAGGTTGCCAGACCCAGAGACAGCACCAGGCAGCCCAGTTCCCGTTTGAACGGCTTGAGCCGGGTCATGAAAAACGAGCCGATGAAGCCGAGGACGGCTAATACCGAGAACGCGATGACTAACTGCTTGGCGCGGTCATGCAGGATGTCTTCCAGGAAGTAACTGTGGCGACCGATGAAGTCCCCTGCCACTGGATCGTAGAACAGCTTGGCAAGGTCCATGTCCAGGGAGGTCAGTTCGAGCAGCACCAGAATGATCGCAGCGACGGCGGGGACACCCAGGCACACCCAGAAATTGAGTGGGCGAGAGGCAGGACGGGCAACGGTTGATGACATGGTGGATCCTGAACAAAGGAACAAGCCCCGGGGCATCAGCCTGGGGCGATTCGGTTAATGTTGGCTGACTTGGCCGGCCCCCTCCTTGGACGCCTTCCAGCCAAGCAGTTGTTGCTTGAAGCCATAACTGGCCGTTTGGTAATAGGTAATCGCACGGGTGATCAATGGATCGTTGGCGGTGGCACGGGACTCACGGCTGTCTGTCAGCGCGTCATCATGTCGACGCAACCCTTGGCGCGGGCTAAGGATCGCCAGATCCTTGCCATCAAACAACCCCAGGTGTTGATAATTGCCAACCACCACTCGCGGCGGTAGCGGATTGTCCTGCAACAGGTTGCGACCAAAGAACGTCGATTCATAATCCAGATTCAGCAAGCCCAGTAAAGTGGGGGCGAGGTCGATCTGGCTGGCCAGTTGTGCGGTCTCGCGGGCTTCGATCAACTTCGGTGCATAAATGAACAGCGGAATCTGATAGTTACTGATCGGCAAGTCTTCCTTACCGGCGCTACCAGCGGTGTGGTCGGCGACGAATACAAAGATTGTATTGTTAAACCACGGCTTTTTGCGCGCCTGATCAAGGAACTGACCAATGGCGTAGTCGGTGTACTTCACTGCACCGTCACGGCCATCACCGGATTTGATGTCGATCCGATTATCAGGATAGGTGTAAGGGCGGTGGTTGGACGTGGTCATCAGTTGCAGCAGAAACGGCTGTTGCTTCGCATAGTCGGCGTCAGCCAGTTTCAGCGTCTGCGTATACAGATCTTCGTCGGCCATGCCCCAGGCATTCTTGAAGTGAATCTCTGCTTCATCGACGCTGCTCTGGTCGACTACGCGATAACCATTACCGCTGAAAAACGCGTTCATGTTGTCGAAGTAACCACGTCCACCGTAAACGAACACGCTGTCGTAACCCACGGCGTTGAGTTGTTGGCCGAGACTGGCGAAACCGCTCTCGCGCCCTACGCGCTTGACGATTGAACGCCCTGGTGTCGGCGGGATGGCCAGGGTGATGGCTTCCAGGCCGCGATCAGTACGGGTGCCGGTGGCGTAGAAGTTGTTGAAGTACAGGCTCTGTTTGCGCAGGGCATCGAGGTTGGGTGTCAGGTCGCGCGGGTTGCCATTGCTGCCCATGTATTTGGCGCTAAAGCTTTCGATGGTCACCAATATGATATTGGGTTTGCGCAGGGTGCCGGGGTTATCAATGTCCCGGCGGATGTCTTGCGGGTCGGTACCGATGAAGCGCGCATTCGGTTCACTTAGCTCGGCCCGAATCTGCTGTGCGACAACGTCGCTCGGCAGGGTGCTGTAAAACTGCGGGTAGTCCAGTTCGTTGTTACGGAACGCTGCAAAAAACTGGTATGGACCGTTGCTTGCCAGCTCGTTTTGGTAGGCGTTGCCACCTTGTGCGCGAGGCGAGTCCTGGCTGAGCAATTGCAGGCTAAAACCAGCAACAATCAATAACCCCAAGGCATTCAACAGGCGCCCGCGCAAGGGTGGCAGCGGGGCGTACATCGCTGCATTGAAAGGTTTGCGTAATACGAAGCTTAAGCCCACTGCCAGAACCGCGAGCAGGCTCAGCAGCTTGCCGATCGGATAGGACTCGAGCAGGTTGTTCAGCACTTCGTCGGAATACACCAGGTAGTCGACGGCGATGAAATTGAAGCGCACACCAAATTCATCCCAGAACAGCCACTCGGCCACTGCGGTGAAGAGCATGGCGAACAGGCTGACTGTCAGCAGGCCCTGAAGAAACCAGCGATGACCGCGCCGACGCCACAAGGCCGGTGGGCACAGCAGCAAGTAGAGGCCCATTGGCAGTGCCGCATAGACAATAAAGCCCAGGTCGTAAATCAAGCCGATGCCGAACACTGACAGGAAGCCGCTGCCGGCCTCGTCCAGATGAGTGAGCAACAGAACCGTTCGGGTCAGAAAGAAAATGGCCAGCCAGGCGCCAGTGACCAGCAGGAGCAAGCGCATGGGTGCGGTCTTGAAGAAGTCCATGTTGTGTACATTCCTTATTATCAGTTACGCGGGAGCTTCACCCGACCGCTGTAGTCAGGGTGTGAACCCATAGTGAAAAAGGTGTTAACTCTATCATTTGGTTGAGCGAATTGATTCCTCCTGCCTGCAACCCTAGCCCTGAGCCACACTTGGCCTTAAGCTGCGCGGGCCAAGACGGCCGTTACTGTGTACGGAGGAGTGCCCATGCGAATTCTATTGGTTGAAGACAACCGCGATATCCTGGCCAATCTGGCTGATTATCTGGGCCTCAAAGGCTACACCGTGGATTGCGCACAAGACGGTCTGTCCGGCCTGCACCTGGCGGCCACCGAGCATTACGACTTGATCGTGCTCGACATCATGCTGCCTGGCATCGATGGTTACACCCTGTGCAAACGCCTGCGCGAAGACGCCCGCCGCGATACGCCGGTCATCATGCTCACCGCCCGCGATCAACTGGATGACCGGCTGCAGGGTTTCAAGTCCGGTGCTGATGATTACCTGATCAAACCTTTTGCCCTGTCTGAATTGGCTGCGCGGATCGAGGCGGTGATGCGCCGCACTCAAGGTGGCGGTCGTCGTACATTGCAGGTCGGCGATCTGGCCTATGACCTCGATACCCTGGAAGTGACCCGCGAAGGCCGACTGCTGAAGCTCAACCCGGTGGGGCTGAAACTGCTGGCCGTGCTGATGCAGAAAAGCCCGCATGTGCTGCGCCGCGAAATACTCGAAGAGGCGCTGTGGGGCGACGACTGCCCGGACAGTGACAGCCTGCGCAGCCACGTCCATCAACTGCGTCAGGTCATCGACAAACCGTTCGCCAAGCCATTGCTGCAAACCGTTCACGGTGTAGGTTATCGCCTGGCCGAGGGCCGTGATGGAGTTTAAGCAGAGCCTTGCTCAACGGATCATCATCGCCTTTGCGCTGATGAGTGCGCTGGTGGCTGGCGCCTTTGCCATGGGCATTGTGGCAACCGTGCACGTGGTGGAAGAAAAACTGATTTCAGCCGGTCTGGGCGGCGACTTGAACCGTCTGTTGCTGATGGACAGCCTGTCGGACTGGAGCCACCGTCCCGAGCCCGACCAGCTGTTTTACTTCAGTGGTGGGGCAGGCGATTTCGAACTGCCCAAGGATTTGCGCAACCTGGAATCGGGGTTTCACGAGGTTTTTCGCGATCATTTGTCGTATCACGCCATGGTCGAAATCGTCGACGGCCGGCGGTATGTTTTGCTTCAGGATCAAAGTGATTTCGAAGAGCGTGAACGGGTGCTGTTTGCCGTGGTGTTAACGGGCTTCGTACTGAGCCTGGCGCTGGCGGTATTTCTCGGTTGGGTCCTGGCGCGCAAAGTCATGGCGCCGGTGGTCCGTCTGGCCCGCCAGGTGCGTCATCGCGATCAGTTGTTAGGTCTGGCGCCGCCCCTGGCGCCCGATTATGCCGCCGACGAAGTGGGCGAGCTGGCTGTTGCCTTTGACGCCACCCTTGGGCGCTTGCGCCAGGCATTGAACCGCGAGCGGCTGTTTACCAGTGACGTCAGCCACGAACTGCGAACGCCATTGATGGTGCTGGCCAGTTCCTGTGAGCTGCTGCTGGAAAATCCTGGTATCGATCAGCGCGGCCGGGCCCAGGTCGAGCGCATTGCCCGGGCCTGCGAAGAAATGCGAGAGCTGGTACAAACCTTCCTGATGCTGGCCCGAGCACAGCGTGAAGACGCCAGCATGTCGCCACAGCAGAATCTGAACCAGGTCGCTGACGGGCTGCTGAATCTGTGGCGAGAACCCATCGAAATGAAGGGGCTGACGCTGATTTTCGAGCCGGGTCCCCCTCCACTCGGCAATTACAACGCAACCCTCTTGCACGCGGTAATGGGCAACCTGCTGCGCAACGCCCTGCATTACACCGAACGCGGATTCATTCGTCTGACCCTCACGGCCACGGGTTTTTTGGTCGAGGACAGTGGTGTGGGTATTCCTGAGGAAAAACGCGAAGCGATGTTCGAACCTTTCGTGCGGGGTTCCGAAAAACGCGGTGAGGGCCTTGGTCTGGGGTTGTCGCTGGTGCAGCGGATTTGTGAGAACCAGGGCTGGACTGTCAGCCTGACGACAATGGAGCCCAATGGCTGTCGTTTTCAGGTCGAGTTACAGGCGTCGAGTGCCCGTTGATTAAATGGTCACGGTGGGATTCCATGAGTTATCGTTAAAGCCCCGTAAAATCCTGAAATAGTTCAGGGTTTTCCTCAACGATATTTTCACAAATGCATGACCTGACACTGACACCAAACCCCATAAGGTTGATTTCATCAGCATTTCAGGTGAGCTTGATGGACGGTCCGATCAAACTTGATTTTTCCGAAAAGTACGACGAACAACACGCTCAACGCTACCTGCGCAAGCATCAGGATGGATTCGATCGCAAGTTGTCCCACTGGCGTGAAGTACAGCTGGCGCGCAAGGCGCTAAAGCTGGCCGGCGAACCTGGGCTGGTGCTCGATTTGCCATGCGGTGCCGGACGTTTTTGGCCAATGCTGGCGGAAAAAGGCAATCGTGCGATCATCGGTGCCGACAACTCTGAGCCGATGGTGAAGATTGCCATGCAGGCGCAACCCGCTGACGTGGTCAAACGGGTACAACCCTTGCACACTTCTGCCTTCGACATCGCCTTGCCTAATAATGCCGTCGACAGCATTTTCTGCATGCGTTTGCTGCACCACATCGGTGAAGCCGAGCATCGACTGGCGATTCTGCGCGAATTCGAGCGTGTCTCCCGTGACAGCGTGATCATTTCGTTATGGGTGGACGGGAATTTCAAGGCTTGGAAACGCAAGCGTTCAGAAGCACGGCGTGAGCAGGAAGGTTACCAAAACCGCTTTGTGTTACCGGCTGCAACGGTGGAAAAGGAGTTTGAGCAGGCGGGTTTCCGTATCCAGGACAAACTGGACTTTATACCGCTCTACGCCATGTGGCGCGTTTACGTATTACGCAAGAGGTAACAGGATGGCAGTGCAATGTGCAGCAGAAAAGGAAGTCGCTCCCCAGGATCGCTTCGACTATTTCTGGAATCAGCACGGTGAGTGGGTAGAAGAACCCAACGTTCGCCGTGGCGGAGAGAGTGGCGTGCAGCGMGTCACGGCCAGCGATGGACAACTGCTCTATGCCAAGCGTCAAACCGGCCATATCTATCGCAGCTGGTTGCACCCGTTTGGTCGACCGACCGTGTTGCGTGAGCAAGATGCTTACATCGGCCTGCGCATGCTCGACGTGGGTGTTCCTGACATCGTTTTCTGCGGCGCACAGCGCGACCCGGTGCATAAATGGCGCGCATTGCTGGTGACCAAGTCGCTGGATGGCTTCGAGGAAGTCGATCACTGGTACGCCGGTGGTGGTCTTGAGCGTCATGGCGAAGCGGTGAATGATCGTGTGTTGAAGGAGCTGGCCGAGAACCTTGCCCGCATGCACAAGGGGCGTTGGCAGCACAGCTGCCTCTACAGCAAGCACGTGTTCCTGCGGGTCAGCGGTGAAGGCGAGTCGGCCAAAGTGGAAATCGCCTTGATCGACCTGGAGAAGTGCCGACAACGTATGACAGCCTCTCAGGCGGCTGTTCATGACATGAAGCAATTGCGTCGCCACTCGTCGTTCAGCGCTACGGATTGGAAAAAACTCGTCTACTTTTATGAGACGGCGTTTGGCAGCGCTATCAAAGGTTTATAGCGATGAAACTCGAAATTGCACGAGGTTTGTTTCTGATAGGAGCCTTGACAGTTGCTTCATTGGCGGTGGCTGCCTGGGAGCAGCCTCGCACGCAAGTCCTCAGTTCAGTGAGCAGCGAAACTCACTGTCCAGTTCCACGAGCCATCAAAGCCTCCGTGGCAGCGCAACCCGACAATGATCTGTTATTGCTCATGTTCGGACTTGCTCAGGGAATAAAGCCGCAAGGTTGACCCGTTTGAAGCTCAAATAAAAGGCCTCGCATTGCGAGGCCTTTTTGTATCCGATTTCCAGTCCATGACGCTGATCAAATGTGGGAGCGAGCAGGCTCGCTCCCACAGGGGTTATGGGTGATGTTTGATGTCGGGTTTAGCCAGCAATGTGTAGATGCATGGCAATACAAACAGCGTAAACAGCGTACCTATCGACATCCCTGTGGCAATCACCGTCCCGATATCAAACCGGCTCACCGCGCCCGCGCCCGTGGCGATGATCAAGGGCACCATGCCAAACACCATCGCTGCCGTGGTCATCAAGACAGGGCGAAGCCGAATGGCCGCCGCTTCCTCCACCGCTTCTCGGGCTGTCAGGCCTTTTTCCTTGCGCAGCAGGTTGGCAAACTCGACGATCAGAATCCCGTGCTTGCTGATCAGCCCGATCAGCGTTACCAGCCCGACCTGGGTGTAGATATTCATGCTCGACCAGCCGAGGAACAGCGGGATCAACGCACCGCAAATCGACAGCGGTACGGTCACCAGAATCACCAGCGGGTCGCGAAAGCTTTCAAACTGCGCGGCCAGTACCAGGAAGATGATCGCCAGTGCCAGGGCGAAGGTCACCCACAGCGCGCTGCCTTCCTGAACGTATTGCCGCGATGCGCCCGCATAGTCGACGGCGAAGCCCGCCGGGGCTTCCTCCCGGGCGATCTGCCGCACGACATCGATGGCTTCCCCCATGCTGACCAGCGGGACCCCGGAAAGGATGGCCGAGTTGAGTTGCTGGAACTGGTTCAACTGCCGCGGTCGGGCACGGTCGGTTACGGTGATCAGGGTCGACAGGGCTAACAATTCGCCTTGGGTGTTCTTCACGTAGTAATTGTTGAGCCAGTCCGGGTTATCCCGGAACGGGCGCTCAACCTGCGCAATGACCTTGTAACTGCGACCCTCGATGGTGAACCGGTTGATTTCCGCCTCACCCAGCAAGGTCGCCAGCGTTCCGCCCAGGTCTTGCATCGACACACCCATCTGCGCGGCTTTGGCCCGGTCGATATCCACCACCACTTCCGGTTTGTCGAAGGCCAGGTCGACGTCGACGAAGGCGAACTTGCCGGACTCCATGGCACGCTTTTTCACCCGGTCCATCACTTGCAGCAGCAACYCGTAATCATTGGCCGTATTGATGACGAACTGAAACGGCAGCCCTTGGCCGGTGCCGGGCAGGGAGGGCAGGTTGAAACCGAAAACCTGCAACCCCGGGATGCTTTCCAGTTTTGCCTGGACCTCGGGGAGGATCTGCATTTGAGTGCGCTCGCGCTGGTTCCACGGCTTGAGCAAGAAGCCGCCGATCCCCGATTGCACACCGTTGAAACCGTTGATCTGGAACGAAGAGTAATACTCGGGAAATGCCTTGAAGATCGAGATGAACTCGTCGGTGTAGGTGTTCAGGTAGTTGAGGTTGGTCGGTTGCGGGGCGTTGGCCAACATGAAAATGATGCCCTGGTCCTCGTCCGGCGCCAGTTCCGACTTGGTGAACTTGAGCAGCACCGGAATCAGGCACAGCACAATGACCGCGAACACCAGCACCACCGGCCGAGTGTTGAGGGTGCCGTGGAGCATGCTCTGATAGCGGCGCTTGAGGCTTTCGAAAATCATGTCCAGGCGATGAGCCAGGCCGCTGGGGTTTTCATCGTGACGCAACAGCAGCGCGCACATCATCGGTGACAGGGTCAGTGCAATGACCCCGGAGATCACCACCGCTCCAGCCAGTGTCAGGGCAAACTCCTTGAACAACGCTCCCGTCAGCCCGGTCAGGAAGCCAATCGGCGCGTAGACCGCCGCCAGGGTGATGGTCATGGACACCACCGGCATGGCGATTTCCCGGGCGCCTTCGATGGCCGCGTCAAAAGGCGTCTTGCCTTCCTCAATGTGCCGGTGAATGTTTTCCACCACTACGATGGCGTCATCCACCACCAGGCCAATGGCCAGGACCATCGCCAGCAGCGTCAGCAGGTTGATCGAGTACCCCATCATTTGCATGAAGAACATCACGCCGATCATCGACAACGGGATCGTGACCACCGGGATGAGCACCGAGCGAAAGGCGCCGAGGAACAGGAACACCACCACAATCACGATCAGCACCGCCTCGAACAGGGTTTTCACCACTTCGTCGATCGAGGCCTGGATGAACAGTGTGGCGTCGTAGGCTATTTCACCTTTGAGGTTGGGCGGCAACTGGGCATCCAGGTCCGGCATGATCTTGCGCACTTCCTTGATCACGTCCAGCGGGTTGGCGCCGGGCGTGGCCTTGATGCCGATGTATACCGAAGGCGTGCCGCCGAAGGAGCTGATGGTGTCGTAGTTCTCCGCGCCCATTTCCACCCGCGCGACATCACGCAACAGCACCCGGCTGTCGCCATCGATCTTCAGGGGAATCGCCGCAAAGGCCTCGGCGGATTTGAGCTCGGTGTTGGCGTTGATGCTGGTCACCACGTACTCGCCTTTCACCTCGCCGGCGGCGGACAGGAAGTTGTACCGGCGTACTGCGTTGGTCACGTCGCTGGCACTCAAGCCGAAACCGGCGAGCTTCACCGGGTCCAGCCAAAGGCGCATGGCAAACACCTGATTGCCGAGGATCTCGGCTTCGGCCATGCCCGGCAGGGTCGCCAGTTTCGGCTGAATGACCCGCGACAGGTAATCGGTGATCTGCGGGTTGCTCAGTTCCTTGCTGAAGTAACTGATGTACATCAGCGCCGAGGCGTCGGCCGATTCCTTGCTCAGTACCGGGTCTTCGGAGTCCTGGGGCAGTTGGTTCTTCACCTCGTTGGCTTTGGCCAGCAGTTCGGTGAACAAACGATCTGAGTTGGCGCCAATTCGAGCGTAAATCGAGATCACCGAGAAGTTCTGGCGACTGACCGATGTCATGTAGTCAATACCTTCGGCACTGGCCAGACTCTGCTGCATCGGTTGGGTGATGTAGCCCTGAATGGTTTCGGCGTTGGCCCCGGGGTACGCGGTCGTCACCGTGATCAGGGCGTTTTCCATGACCGGGTATTGGCGCAGCGGCAGTTTGCTCCAGGCCTGAAAGCCCAGTAGCACTATCAACAGGCTGACCACGGTCGCGAGGACCGGGCGGCGGATGAACGGGTCGGTAAAAGCCATGGGGATTCCTTGATCAGTCCGCGCGCGGCTGACTGTTCTTCTCGGCTAGGGTCTTGTCG
>NZ_JBFUKU010000206.1:0-9923 GCF_056400685.1 Pseudomonas sp. P5_A12
TGTCTGCGCCAGGCCGATGGTACGCAAGGTGAAGTCGGTTTTGTCGTTGGGGTCAAACTCGGGGCTCGAGGTCAGCACCAATAAGCCTGACTGTTCGAACAACGACTCCCCCGACAATTCCTCAAGCTCGCGCCAGATGCGATGGGAGTTGCGCACGATGGGAACGTATTGCGCGCCCTCACCGACCGAAAGCCGGGTAATGCGTGTATCTCCGTGGCTGGAGCCCAGGTTGTGAGGCGGGTGATGGCGGTCAATACCAACAACATTCACACCCGCCTTCGCCAATTGATACACCGTAGCGGCACCCATGGCGCCCAGGCCCAAAACCACCACATCACACCGCTCCGACATCAGCTATCACCAGTCAAAAAGAAGCTAGTTGAAAGATATAATGGTTAAAAATCAACGCATAAAAAAGCATATACATATTCTTGATCGCTTGACGGCGGCTACAGTGCTGCAGTGATTTATCGGTAAAGCGTCGATCCTTCGCTTCTGATCATCGTCAACTCTAATCACGACGTGGTGAGTTTTAAGCTGTCATAAGTGCCATAGAGCTGGCAGTGGATTTCTGACGGGACGAGAACCGGACTACCGCGTCGGCTGCAATTGCGTCACCGTCAATGGCACCGCGGAAAACACCGTGGTATCCGTGAACTTTTCCACGTCGACGCGATGGGGAAAGATCTTCTTTTCCACGAACAGGTCATCGACTTGCTGCAAGGCCTGGACATCCCGTGGCTCGACCGGCAACAGCGATTCGTCGCCCCAGCTGCGCAGACGTTTCGAGACGTCCAGCGGCACATCGTTGACCTTGGCGAAGACCCGCGCGTACTCCTCGGGGTTCTGCCGAGCCCACTCGAAAGCCTTGGCAAAGCGTTGCAACACGTCACTGAGCGCTTTGCGCTTGAGCGGGTCGGCGAGGACTTCATCAGAGGCGGTAATGAAGGTCAGCCCGGTATTGATGCCCTCCCCGGTGATCAGCACCCGCGCGCCTTGCTGCTCGGCAAACGCCTGGTAGATACCGAATGTGGCCCAGGCTTCGATTTTTCCGGCGTTGAACGCAGACAAGGCGTCGGTCGGCAACACGAACCCGATGTTGACATCCTTCTCATCAACCCCGGCATTGGCCAGTGCGCGAATCAACAGGTATTGGGAAATGCTGCCTCGGGCCGACGACACCACGACGTTTCGACCTTTGAGATCCGCCACTTCATGAATGCTCGAATCGGCTGGAACCAGGATCGCAATGCTCCTGGATTGACTGCGCCGTACCGCGACGATACGCAACGGCGTGCCCCCGGTAGCGGCGGCCAGGACCGGCGTATCACCGGCCGGCCCCAGATCGACGGCGCCAGCGCGCAAAGCTTCAAACAACGGCGCGGCACCCTGGAAGTTTGCCCACTCGACCTTATAGTCGATGCCCTCCAGCGCATTCGCCGCCTCCACTACGGTGCGCAAGCCTTTGGCCTGATCACCCAGCACCAGCGTCACACCGGACAAGTCTGACCGGGTAGCGGATGTCGTTTTACTTTCGACCGACTCGCCGCAACCGCCGAGCAGCAACGCGGCCGCCGAGAGCAACACACCTGCAGATTTCCTTACGCGTATCGACATGGCGGAATATCCCTGTATCAAAAAAAAATTGGAATTTGCATCAACCATGGGCAAAGCGCCGGACGCTACTGGTGGGTGCCTGGCGCTCGACGACAGCAGCGGATTCCACTTCAACACCCAGCAAGGTCAGCAAACGCGCACGGATGGCCTGGAAACCGGGTTGTCCGGTGTCGCGAGCCCGGGGCAGATCGATAGACACCTGTTCGGCGATCTTGCCGTTGGCCAGCACGATCACCCGATCGGCCAGCAGGATCGCTTCATCCACGTCATGGGTGACCAGCAACACCGCCGGGGTGTGTTTGCGCCACAATTCGATGATCAGCCGATGCATGCGAATCCGGGTCAGCGCGTCGAGTGCGGCGAACGGTTCATCGAGCAACAACAGCTTGGGCTCGCGCACCAGACCACGTGCCAGTGCCACACGTTGCGCTTCGCCCCCGGAGAGCGTGGCCGGGTAAGCGTCCAGCCGATGGGCCAGTCCCACTTCAGTCAGGGCCTGCACGGCGCGAGCCTTGGCGTCGGGGATGTGCAGCCCGAGAATCACGTTTTTCCAGGCACGCTTCCAGGGCATCAAACGAGGCTCCTGAAACACCGCCGCCCGCGCCTTTGGCACCAGTAACTGACCGCTGTCGATACTGTCGAGGCCGGCCAGGCTACGCAGCAAGGTGGTCTTGCCCGAGCCGCTGGCCCCCAATAACGCGACGAACTCACCCGGTGCGATGTCCAGGTCCAGCCCATCAATGACCCGTTGCTCGCCGAACTGGCGCACCACATTGCGCAGTTGTACCGGTGCTGCCGAATGTGCAGATTTCGACGGGTCCAAAAGATCGATGCTCGACATATCAGTTCCTCACAAAAGTTGGGCGCCAGGCCAGGGCAAAACGCTCCAGCGTGCGGATCAGTCCGTCGATCAACAGGCCGAGGACGCTGTAGATAAGCAGGCAGATCACGATGACATCAGTGCGCATGAAGTCCCGCGCGTCGCTGGCCAGAAAACCGATGCCGGCGGTGGTGTTGATTTGCTCGACGAACACCAGCGCCAGCCAGGAAATTCCCAGGGAGTAGCGCAAGCCGACAAAAAACGAGGGCAACGAGCCCGGCAGGATCACGTGCCAGATCAGTTCGCGACGACTCAGTCCCAGGGTGTTGGCGGCCTCGATCAACTTGGGATCGATGCTGCGAATGCCGGCGAACAGATTCATGTACACCGGGAAGGTTGTACCGACGACGATCAGCGCAATCTTGGTGAATTCGCCGATGCCGAACCAGAGAATGAACAACGGCACCAGTGCCAGCGACGGGATGGTGCGCAACATCTGCAGCGGTGAATCGAGTACCACCTCGCCGCGCTTGGACAGGCCGCTGATCAGCGCCGCCACCACACCGAGACTGACACCGATACTCAAACCCACCAGCGCCCGTTGCAGCGATACCAGCAAGTGTTTACCCAGTTCCCCGGACGCGATCATGGCCCATAGCGTGCCGCCGATTTGCGAGGGCGCCGCGATGACCCGTTGTGGGATCAGGCCCCATTGCGACGCCAATTCCCATAACAGCAACAATGCGATGGGGCTGAGTAAACGCAGCAAGACTTCAGGTGTCTGCCAGTTGCGCAGCCAGTGCGGCAACAGCCTTGATGCCCCCTGTAGCTCACCGCGATGGCGAGCAGCCTTGTTGACGGAAAACGAGCCATTGGTGCTCTGTGTATCGAAGGTCTTTTCAGTCATCAGGCTTCCTTCCTCAAAAAACATGGCCAGAGGTGCCATGCGTCAGCTTCGGTTTTCATGCTATTCGCATAAAAAACCTCAGTGAAATTCTTTTTAGGAATAACCTAATATGCTAATAAATCAGATATAAAGTTAAGCTGATAAATTATTTGCATAATAAACACCTGCATCCCTGCCCCGCTGCGGCCTGCATGACTGACACCCATTAAAATGCACATAACTGATATTTAAAAACAATCATCATTCTTTAAATTAATAATTAACTTAGAACCAAACGGCATTTCACAGCCGGGCCCTGCTACGCCTATTTTGCATTCCACAGACCGACCCCAATGCCAGGTGGAGGCTTGAATCACGCCTATTCAACGAAAAGGAGCTCCCATGAGTATTGAATTCATCGGCTACATCGGCGGTCACCATTCTTCGGAAATCCACCCTCGCAGCGGGCCTGTGCTGCAGCCCGACTACGTGGAAAAAGTGGCACGCGCCCATGAGGAAGCCGGATTTGACCGCGCCCTGGTTGCCTTCCATTCCAACAGCCCTGACAGCACCCTGATTGCCTCGCACGCTGCCAGCGTGACCAAAAGCCTCAAGTTCCTGATCGCCCATCGCCCCGGCTTTGCCGCGCCGACCCTGGCCGCGCGACAGTTCACTACCCTCGACGTATTCAATGGCGGACGCACCGCCGTGCACATCATTACCGGTGGCGATGATCGCGAACTTCGCGCCGACGGCAGCTACATCGGCAAGGACGAGCGCTATGCCCGCACTGACGAATACCTTCATGTGCTGCGCCAGGAATGGACCAGCGAAAAGCCCTTCGACTTTGCAGGGCAGTATTATCAGGTGGAGGGTGCACATTCGACGGTGAAATCGCCGCAACTGCCGCACATTCCACTGTATTTCGGTGGTTCATCGACAGTGGCCATCGAAGTGGCGGGCAAGCATGCGGACGTGTACGCGTTGTGGGGTGAAACCTATGAACAAGTTCGCGAGGTGGTGAAGCAAGTACGCGCCGAAGCTGCCAGACATGGCCGCAGCATTCGCTTCAGTTTGTCAGTGCGGCCGATTCTGGCGGACACCGAAGCCCAGGCATGGGAACGTGCCGAGCGCATTTTGCAGCAGGCCACTGCACTGGCCGAGCAAAACGGTTTTGTACGCCGGGAACCTCCAAACGAAGGCTCTCGCCGCCTGCTCGCCGCTGCCGCCCAAGGCTCACGTCTGGACAAGCGCCTGTGGACCGGGATCGCCGGCCTGCTGGGTGCACAAGGCAATTCGACCTCTCTGGTCGGTACCCCGGAACAAGTAGCCGAAGCGCTGCTTGATTACTACGACCTGGGCATCACCACCTTCCTGATCCGTGGCTTTGACCCGCTCGAAGACGCCATCGACTACGGCAAGCGCCTGATCCCCCTGACCCGCAAACTGGTGGCCGAACGCGAGCGGCAAGCACCGGAAAAAGTAGCTTAAAAGGATCAGTTGCTCGCGAAGACGGCAGCACATGAACCAGGAATGTTGACTGACAAACCGCCATCGCGAGCAGGCTCGCTCCCACATTTTTATCGGTGGCAGCGGATCAATTCTTGTAATCAGTGTCACTGCGCTCCAACTGCCGAATCAGCGCGTTCCAGTGCCGCGCAACGCCCGGCCCGTCACCGCTTTTGAATACCTCGGCCTGTTTCTCGACTTTGGCCACCACTTCGGCTGGCGGGAAGATCAACTCGACATTGCCAGCGGCTTGTGCGGCGATCTGAATAGTGCAGGCCCGCTCCAGCACGTGCAGTTGCTGGAACGCATGTTCAACACTGATGCCAGCAGTGAGCAAGCCGTGGTTGCGCAGAATGAGCACACTCTTGTCGCCCAGATCCTCCACCAGTCGTTCGCGCTCGTCGAGGTCCAGCGCCACCCCTTCGTAACCGTGATAGGCCACCCGCCCGGAAAAACCGATGGCATGCTGGGAAATCGGCAACAAGCCGTTGCGCTGAGCCGACACCGCGATGCCGTCGCGCGTATGGGTATGCAGCACCGCTTGCAGGTCGGGACGCGCAGCGTGGATGGCGCTGTGGATCACGTAACCGGCCGGGTTGATACCCAGCCCTGTCGGGTCATCGACGATGGTGCCATCGATGTCGACCTTGACCAGGTTGGAAGCGCTGATTTCGTCAAACAGCAGCCCGAAGGCATTGATCAGGAAATGCTCTTCCGGCCCCGGCACCCGCGCGGAAAAATGCGTGTAGATGTGGTCCGTCCACTTGAACAGGGCAGCCAGTCGATAGGCCGCGGCCAGTTTTACCCGCACCTCCCATTCTTCGGGGCTGACACGCTGGCGAACATTTTTCGAGACACTGGATAACGGACTGACGCTGCTCATGGCAAAACTTCCTGGATGGCCTTAAGGACTCCAGCAAGCGTATGGGAAGGTAAAAAATAATAAAAATCACATTTTAATCTAAGCTAATTATTATTTTTTTTTATGATATGCGCACTCTCCCACCTCACGCGGCACGCTTGATCTTCTGCAACGATTCAGCGACCAGTTTGCCAAAGGCATCCACCGGTCCCTGCAGATTGCCTAGAAAATGCGGATAGATCAGCCACAGGTCCATCACCGGTTTGAAATCCTTCAGCGGCATGACTGCCAACTGTTCGAAATGAAGGCTGCGCTCCAGCAACGGACGCGGCACCAATCCAAGCCCCAGACCGTCAGCCACCAGGCCCAGTTGCAACTCCGTGCCGAAGATTTCCAGATTGACCCTCAGGGCCAGGCCCTGATCCGACAGGGTTCGCTGCAACCCGGCGCGGAAGCCGCAGCCATCGGGATTGAGAATCCAGCCATTCTGATAAACATCAGCCAGTTTGCAGGGACGCTTGGGCAACTGGGCCTTGGCGCACACCACCACCAACTCCACCTTGCCGATCGACTCGCCGACTATGTTGTCCGGAAAAATCTTCCCCGCCGGGAACAACGCTGCCGCCGCGTCCAGCTCACCGCGCTCGATCTTGCCGACCAATTGACTGCCCCACCCCGTGGCCACTTGAGCCCTCAGTTCGGGGTACTCGATGCGCAGATGCTTGAGTGCGTCGAGCAACACCACATCGCCGATGGTTTGCGGAACGCCCAGGCGCAACAGCCCGGTGGGCGGCGCATCCGTGGCCACCATTTCGCGCAGCGCATCCATTTCCCGCAGGATCACCCGACACTGTTCGTACACCCGCGTGCCGATCAAGGTGGGCTTGAGCGGCTTGGTATTGCGGTCGAACAACTCCACGCCCAAGGCCTGCTCAAAGTTTTGCACGCGCCGCGTGATGGCCGGTTGAGTCAGCTGCAGAGACTCGGCGGCATGGCTGATGGACTGGCAACGAATCACTTCGACAAAGGCGTCGATATCATCAATTTTCATTTGGCCCGCACATAGAGAACAGTCGATAAGATGTCTGAAAAGCATAGTTCTATTGTCGGTATCTGGATAGCCCGGCCCATGCAAGCCGACTAATCAATAGCGTCTGGCGCTATGCCTACGGGTTATAAATTCCTTTCAGCTATATCCTAATCATTAAACAATCGCATATTGATCACGATAATTATGTTTAAATCAAAGGGTCAACTTTCACAACGAACGATGGAATCGCCATGACCCAGGCCCGACACCCGGAGAGACTCAGAGCATTCATAGGCGCCCTGGCGGAATTGATCGACAGCAACCCTCGCGAGGGTGATCTGTTGCATCGTGGCGGCAAACTGCTCAGCCAATTGGTCAGCCATGACGATTGGCTGCCTGAGGATTTTGCCCGCCCAGACCCGGAGCGCTATCAGCAATACYTGCTGCATGCCGATTCTCGGCAGCGTTTCAGTATCGTCAGTTTTGTCTGGGGACCGGGGCAAAGCACACCGGTCCATGACCATCGGGTTTGGGGGCTGATCGGTATGTTGCGGGGGGCGGAGTACTCCCAGGGTTTCCAGCGCCACACCGACGGCTCCCTGATCGCCGAAAGTGAGCGGGTGCACTTGCGACCGGGCCAGGTCGAGGCCGTGTCGCCAAAAATCGGTGACATACATCAAGTCAGCAACGCCTTTGACGACCAGGTCTCGATCAGCATTCATGTTTATGGCGCCAACATCGGAGCCGTGCGTCGCGCGGTGTATCAGCCCGACGGCAGCGAGAAGCTGTTCATTTCCGGTTATTCCAACGCCTTTCTCCCCAATATCTGGGATTTGTCCAAAGAGAACCAAGCCCTATGAGCACCCTACCGTCCCGCTCTTTCGCCGAGATTCGCCAGGCCCTGCTGAACCGTGAAGAACTGGCGCTGCTGGATGTGCGCGAAGAAGCACCCTTTGCCGAATCGCATCCGCTGTTCRCCGCCAACATTCCATTGTCGAAACTCGAACTGGAGGTGTTCTCACGAATTCCCCGGCGCGATACCCACGTAACGGTATACGACAATGGCGAAGGCCTGGCGAGCATCACCGCACAGCGACTGCAGGACCTTGGCTACATCAATGTCAGCCTGCTCGAAGGGGGCCTGGAGGGTTGGCGCCGCGCCGGTGGTGAATTGTTCATCGACGTCAACGTGCCGAGCAAAGCCTTTGGCGAACTGGTCGAAAGCCAGCGCCACACGCCGTCACTGGCGGCCGAAGAAGTACAAGCCCTGCTCGATAACGAGGCCGATGTGGTGGTGCTCGATGCCCGGCGTTTCGATGAATACCAGACCATGAGCATTCCCACCGGCATCAGCGTACCGGGGGCGGAATTGGTACTGCGCGCCCGGGAGCTGGCACCAGACCCGGCCACGCGCATCATCGTCAACTGCGCCGGTCGCACCCGCAGCATCATCGGCACGCAGTCGTTGATTAATTCCGGGATCGCCAACCCGGTTTCAGCCCTGCGCAACGGCACCATTGGCTGGACCCTCGCCGGTCAAAAATTGCAGCACGGCCAGTCGCGCCGATTCCTCCCGACCCGTGAAGAGCATCGGCAAATCGCCGCACTTGACGCCCGTCGCGTCGCCGATAAAGCCCGAGTGGGCCGCGCAAAAATTGCCGACCTGCACCGCTGGCAACAGGAACCCACTCGCAACACTTACCTGTTCGATGTGCGCACCCCGGAGGAATTCGAAGCCGGGCACCTGCCAACCGCCCGCTCGACCCCCGGCGGGCAACTGGTGCAGGAAACCGACCACTTCGCCAGCGTGCGCGGTGCACGCCTGGTGCTGGTCGACGACGATGGCGTGCGCGCCAACATGTCCGCATCCTGGCTCGCGCAACTGGGTTGGGAAGTGTTTGTGCTGGATGACCTGCAGCCTGCGCACTTCAGCGAAAAAGGTGCGTGGCAGGCACCGGTCCCCGCGCCCCGGCAGGCCGAAGAAATCAGCCCCCAGACCCTGGCCGAATGGCTGAACCACGATGACACCGCGGTGCTGGATTTCACCAGCAGTGCCAACTATGTCAAACGCCACATTCCCGATGCCTGGTGGGCATTGCGCGGGCAACTGCGTGAAGCACTGGCCAAGGTGCCATCGGCCGAGCGCTATGTGCTGACCTGCGGCAGCAGTCAGTTGGCGCGACTGGCGGTGGCCGAAGTCGAGGCGTTAACCGGCAAAGCGGTGTTTCTGCTCAAGGGTGGCACGGCCAGCTGGATCGCCGCGCACCTGCCTCTGGAGGAAGGCGAAACCCGTCTGGCGTCGCCGCGCATTGATCGCTACCGCCGCCCTTATGAAGGCACTGATAGCCCGCGCGAAGCGATGCAGGCCTATCTGGACTGGGAGTTCGGATTGGTCGACCAATTGGCCCGCGATGGCACCCATGGATTTTTCGTGATCTAGCCACTCGCACCTTGGTGCCTCGGTCAGTACCGGGGTGCCGCTCTTCTTGAGCATCCCCTCCCCCTTCTCCAGGCGGAGGTTATTCGAAGCGCAACAACCTGCCTGGAGTTTCCCATGTCACCCAAATCCCTGTTATTGAGCCTCTTCTGCACCCTGGGCTGCGCTGCATCTTCCCACGCCGCAGACCTGCAACCGCTGCTGGTGGCCAATCAGAAGTCCACGATCAAAGTGCTGTTGGAGGTGTCCGGCGAGCTGAAGAATGTGCCCTACGACATCCAGTTCTCTGAATTCCCGGCCGCCGCGCCACTGGGTGAAGCGCTGAATGCCGGTGCGGTAGACATAGGCGCTTTGGGCGATGCGCCGTATGTGTTCGCCCTCGGGGCTGGCGCGCCGATCAAGGTCGTCAGCATCGTGCATGCCGAGGGTCGCTATACCACGGCCATTCTCGCGCCCAAGGATTCTGCGCTGAACAACGCTGGCGACCTGAAGGGCAAAAAGATCGTCACCACCCGTGGCTCCATCGGCCACTTCCTGGCGATCAAGGCCTTGCGCAGCGCCGGCCTGAGCACCCACGACGTGCAGTTCATTTACCTGCTGCCGAGCGAGTCGCGAATCCTGCTGGATAACGGTAGCGCCGACGCCTGGKCGACCTGGGACCCCTACACCACCATTTCCACCACCCAGAGCCAGGCCAAGGTCCTGGTCAGCGGCGAAACCTTGTTGACCAACCATTTGTACTTTGCCGCCACCAGCCAGGCC
>NZ_JBFUKU010000207.1:0-9813 GCF_056400685.1 Pseudomonas sp. P5_A12
GATCGACTTCATGCGTTCGGCCACGGCTTCGACGAACTTGTCGTGGATGCCAGCGGTTACGATGAAGCGGCTCGAAGCGGTGCAACGCTGGCCAGTGGAGTAGAACGCGCTCTGTACCGACAGCTCGACCGCTTGTTTGAGGTCGGCGTCGTCAAGAATGATCTGCGGGTTCTTGCCACCCATTTCCAGCTGAACCTTGGCTTGACGCGAGACGCAGCTGACCGCGATCTGACGACCAACGCCAACAGAACCGGTGAAGCTGATGCCGTCGACTTTCGGGCTCTGCACCATCGCATCGCCAATCACACGACCGCTGCCCATCACCAGGTTGAACACGCCGGCCGGGAAGCCCGCGCGGGAGATGATTTCAGCCAGGGCCCAGGCGCAACCCGGCACCAGATCGGCCGGTTTCAGCACGACGCAGTTACCGTAAGCCAGGGCCGGAGCGATTTTCCACGCAGGGATGGCGATCGGGAAGTTCCACGGCGTAATCAGGCCAACCACGCCCAATGCTTCGCGGGTTACTTCAACGTTCACACCCGGTCGTACCGACGGCAAATAGTCGCCGGACAGACGCAGGGTTTCACCGGCGAAGAACTTGAAAATGTTACCAGCGCGAGTCACTTCGCCGATGGCTTCAGGCAAGGTTTTGCCTTCTTCACGGGCCAGCAAGGTGCCGAGCTCTTCGCGACGGGCGAGGATCTCGGTGCCGACTTTATCCAGCGAATCGTGACGAGCCTGGATACCCGAGGTCGACCAGGCCGGGAACGCGGCGCGAGCGGCGTCGATGGCGGCGTGGACCTGAGCCAGATCGGCTTTGGCGTAATGGCCAATGGTATCGGTCAGTTCGGATGGGTTGATGTTGGCGCAGTATTCACTCCCCGCTACCCATTCACCATTGATGTAGTTATCAAAGCGCTTTGCATCTGCCACGGAATATTCTCCTCACGCAAAAGGCCGCCGATCACTCAGCGGCCCTGTTAAATCGGATGTGTTATTGCGCGCCTTGCTTGTCGATCAGCGCGGCGAGCATTTCGTACTCTTCGGCCGTCAGATCGGTCAGCGGTGCACGTACAGGACCTGCGTCATAGCCGGCAATTTTTGCCCCGGCCTTGACGATGCTCACTGCATAACCGGCTTTGCGGTTACGGATGTCCAGGTACGGCAGGAAGAAGTCGTCGATGATCTTGCCGACGGTGGCGTGATCTTCACGAGCGATGGCGTGGTAGAAATCCATCGCGGTTTTCGGGATGAAGTTGAACACTGCCGAGGAGTAAACCGGTACACCCAGGGCTTTATAAGCTGCGGCGTAAACTTCAGCGGTCGGCAAACCACCCAAGTAGCTGAAACGATCACCGAGGCGGCGACGGATCGACACCATCAGTTCGATATCGCCCAGGCCATCCTTGTAGCCGATCAGGTTCGGGCAACGCTCGGCCAGACGTTCCAGCAGCGGAGCGGTCAGGCGGCAGACGTTACGGTTGTAAACCACTACGCCGATTTTTACCGATTTGCACACGGCTTCAACGTGGGCGGCAACGCCGTCCTGGCTGGCTTCGGTCAGGTAGTGCGGCAGCAGCAACAGGCCCTTGGCGCCCAGACGCTCGGCTTCCTGTGCGTATTCGATGGCCTGGCGAGTCGCGCCACCGACACCGGCGAGAATTGGCACGCTGGTTTCGCAGGTGTCGACGGCGGTCTTGATGATTTCCGAATATTCACTGGCCGCCAGAGAGAAGAACTCACCGGTACCGCCCGCGGCGAACAATGCCGAGGCGCCGTATGGGGCCAGCCATTCGAGACGCTTAATGTAGCCCGCGCGATTGAAGTCGCCCTGAGCATTGAAATCGGTAACCGGGAAAGACAACAGGCCGGAAGAGAGGATGGACTTCAGTTCTTGTGGATTCATTATTCGAACACCCTGGGTAGCAACGTTTGTGTGTGAGGAAATCGTTCAGCTTTCGCCGAGTTGTAGGTCATCGTACAACTTAAATAAAAACCGTCAACTGCATTTCATCGCCGTCCGCAGATTTTGTGTCGGACGTTTATGTCCTTGACGTAGGAAAACTCTGACCTATGATCGAAACAACTGTATGTACATACAGTTAAATTAAATTCGTAACTAGACATATCAAGGAGAAAAAAATGTCAGATCTACACACAAAACTGCAGGAAACCCCCAATCAGGTCATTGCCAATCTGGATGATCTTTTTACCGAGATCGGCATCACCATCTGCGCCAACGAACACTTGGTTCTGCGCCTTGGCGAGCAACACAATGCCGCATCTTTACCGCCCGCATCAGCATCCGTGTATGCCCTGAAAGGCCAGCCACAGCTGCGTTTCGAGGGCGGTGAACACACCGCAATCGGCGACACCACGCTGCTGCGTTTCATCAAGGATGCCCCCGCCATTCCAGCGGCACAGGTTGAGTTGCACCTGCACAACGGCCTGGCGCTGACCTATGGCCAGGTCGTCGCATTGGGGGGTGATTTTTATGGCATTCCCGATCAGCCCATCAGTGATGGCGCGACGCCTGAAGATCGCACCCAGCGCTTCGCCAGCGCCTTTAACTCCCTCCCGTTCTGCCGGCCTCCAATGCCGAGGCGAAGCAGATCCTCGCCGTCATGCAAGAGGAAATCACCGCGGTTAACCAAGCGATCCGGGACGGTAAACAACCTCACGAGGCCTATGACGCCCTCGGAGATACGTTGTCAGAGGAGTGGAACAAGATTACATGTGGCGGCAGTTTTGTCTCGGCTCTCTTCCCGTTGGGGCGTTATCTGAAACTGGCCGCCAACAATACTGACCACTTTGCCGAAGGGGCACTGGCAGCCTATATCTCAAGCCACACAACCGCCGTGCAGCAAGCGGTACTGGCGAAAAACAGTGGTGATGAAAAACAGCTGGAAATCGCCTACGCGATGAATGCTTTTGCTGATCACTACCTGACCGACCTGTTTTCCGCCGGCCACTTGCGCGTCCCCCGTAAACAGCTGGCGGCAGTGGTCACGCCCAGTGATCTTGGCTCGCTGATCACCCGTTTCATGCACGATGAAGACAGCAAGTTCGGCCTCAATGTGCGCAACGGCAACGGCGATCAATGGCGAGCCTACGGCGACAAGCGCTATTTCGATGCGATCGACAGCGCCAACCGTCTTCAGGTCAATCAAGCGATTCAGCTGTCTGCGGATGAAATCTTCGCGGCGTACCTCAGCGGCATTGCACCGTTGCCCGGCAATTTCAGCGCCTTGAAAAAGTTGCCGGACCTGCAAGCCGTGCTGAACCCGGCAGGTAATTTCTCGCCGCTGTTCAAGGTCGAGGGCAGCAAGGTGCTGCGACGCTAGGACGTCAACAACCTGAACGATAACGCCACCATCGACGACTGGTGGGGCTGGAGCACTTACTTGCTGCTCAAGGACTACGCACCCACTGGCAACGTTGCCTGATAAGGAGATCGATGATGACGATCAAATTGACGCTGGAACTGGCTTCGGGACAATCAATGAACGGTGCACCACTGGAGTTGTTGTCCAAAGGTGTTGTGATTGGGCGGGCGGTGGTCGATGAACGTGGGAGTGCGGCGTTTGATGCCACGCCCGGGGCGGCTGAATTGGCTGTGAGGGTAGATCGCTCGATCCTGCGCACTGGCTGACAAATTAGCATCCAGGCTGACGGCCCTATCGCTAGCAGACTAGCTCCCCCATTTGATCGAGGGTGAACCACAGTAGTGTGCTCACTGAAGATCCCCTGTGGGGGCGAGTCTGCTCGCGATGGTATTTCCTCTGACGCTGCAAACGGTGCCGAGAAGTAACCGCTCATCGAAACTGTTATTTCTTACAGTTTCGCCTCCTCTACTGCAAACGCTTAATCGGGAACTCAATTCCTGCACAGGCGAAGCGTTCATGGCCGCAATCCACTGCTTCAACTTTCCAGCCAAAACCAAACAAGCAGCTTTAGAGTGTCCAACTGACTTTGACTTCCATGTCAGTGTGGGCGATATCGTTGTGTTTGAAGCACTACCCGGTCAGTACTGGAAAATCACCCTGAAGATATTCAAGGTGTTGCGCAACAACAGCGTTGAGTACGTGGATTACAAAACGGTCAAGGTAGAAAACCCTTATCCCTAGCCGCGCTGCGCCTCAGCCTCTTCATGCGCATGACGCAACCGTTCGCGGCTGTTGGTCAGGTGCAGTCGCATCGCCGCCCGCGCCGCATCGGAATCCTGGCGGGCGATGGCGTCGTAGATCTCTTCGTGTTCACGGCTCAGCCGAGTCATGTAGTGCTGCTGGTCGTCATGGGCCAGGCGAGCCGAATTAAGCCGCGTGCGCGGAATGATGCTGGTGCCCAGGTGGGTCATGATGTCGGTGAAGTAGCGGTTACCGGTCGCGAGCGCGATTTGCAGGTGGAACTGGAAGTCCGAGGCGACCGCATCGCTGGCATGGGAAGCGCTTTCGTTCAGGGCGTCCAGCGCGGCTCGCATCAACGCCAACTGCTCCGCGCTGCGGCGTTGCGCGGCGAGGCCGGCAGACTCCACTTCGAGGCTGATGCGCAATTCCAGAATCGCCAACACATCACGCAGCGTGACCACCGTCGCCGGGTCGATACGGAAACCGCTCGGGCTCGGGGTATCGAGCACGAAGGTGCCGATGCCATGACGGGTTTCAACCTGCCCAGCCGCCTGCAAGCGGGAAATCGCTTCGCGCACCACGGTGCGGCTGACGCCATGGGCGTCCATGATCGCCGACTCGGTGGGCAATTTATCGCCGCGCTTGAGGTGACCGTCGCGGATCTGCTCGGACAGCACCGTCACCAATTCCTGTGCGAGGCTGCGGCGCTTGCGAGGGAGGCGTGGTGCGTCGTTCGGGTTTTCCATGGTGAACATCTGTCTCGAAAATTCGGCTGAAACCGCATCATAGCTCAACGCGGTTGTACGATCACCGTCAGCAACACTATCCCCTTGTGGGAGYGAGCCTGCTCGCGATGAACGATAACGCGGTTCTTCAGATGAACCGAGTTGAGACCATCGCGAGCAGGCTCACTCCCACAGGGGATTGCGGTGTTTATGCGGTCACTGTCTGGTCCACCAAATGCCCGTTCTCGATACGAACATGCCGTGGGTGGAATCGTTTCAAGCTGCTACGATGCCCGACGCTGACAATGCTCAGGCCCGGTATTTCATCGATCAAGGCCTGATACAGCGACGCCTCATCCTCTTCATCCATCGCCGAGGTCGCTTCGTCCATGTACAGCCATTGCGGCGCATAAAGCAGCGCACGGGCAAACGCCAAACGTTGCTGCTCACCCGGCGATAGCATGCGCTGCCAGTGGTTGGCTTCATCCAGACGTCCAATAAGATGCGGCAAACGGCAGGTTTCCAGAACGTGGACGTAGCGCTCCTGCGAATAGGTATCGCCAGCCTGTGGATAACTCAACGCTTCACGCAAGCTGCCAATTGGCAAGTACGGCTTTTGCGGCAGGAACAGGTAGCGCGCCGACGGCAGACGAATGCTTCCGTGACCCGCCGGCCACAGATGCCCCATGGCGCGCAACAAGGTCGACTTGCCACTGCCGGAACGTCCGCTGAGCATGACGCGCTCGCCCTCTTCCACCGTCATGTCGGCGTTGGTCAGCAGGTGACGGCCGTCCGCCAGATCGAGGCCGAGGTTGTGGATTTTTAGCTCATTGCCCTGATTTTGTACGTCGATGGCCGGCTGGCGCTCTTCGTTGTCGGTCATGGCCTGACGGAAACTCAACAGTCGATCACAGGTGGCGCGCCAAGAAGCGAGGCCCTGGTACGCACTGATAAACCAGCTGAAACTCTCTTGAACATTGCCGAACGCCGAACTGATCTGCATCAGCTCCCCGAGTTCAATCTTGCCCGCGAAGTAACGCGGTGCGGCAACCATGAACGGAAAGATGATGGCCGCCTGGGTATAACCCGCCGTAAAGAAAGTCAGGCGCTTGGACACTTTCATGATGTCCCAGAAATTGTGCCAGACCATCCCGAAACGGCTGCTCAAACGACGATTTTCGTTCGGTTCGCCGTTATACAGCGCAATACTTTCGGCATTCTCGCGAACCCGGACCATGGAGAAACGCAGGTCAGCTTCAAAGCGTTGTTGTTGGTTGTTCAGGCCGATCAAGCGACGACCGATCAAGTGCGTCAGCCAGCTACCGACCACGGCATAGACCAGCACACACCAGAACATATAGCCGGGAATGGTAAAGCCAAACACTTCAATACTGCCCGACACACCCCACAGAATGATCGAGAACGACACCAGATTGACAATGTTGCGCAGCAAACCAATGCCCAGCTCCAAGGTGTTCGAAGTGAAGTTGTTGAGGTCTTCGGAAATCCGCTGGTCCGGGTTATCGGTGTAGCCGCCCTGCTCCAGCTGGTAGTAATTTTTGTTCCCTAGCCAGCGGACGAAATGCTTTTCGGTGAGCCAGGCTCGCCAGCGGATGGTCAGCATCTGAGTCAGGTATTGCCGATACACCGCACCGACAATCGCCACGGCCGCAATCGCGCAGAAATACAGAATCAGGCGCCAGAACGCGGCTTCATCCTTATTTTGCAAAGCGTTGTAAAAATCCTTGTACCAAGTGTTGAACCACACCGAGATCCCCACGCTGATCAGCGACAACACAATCACCGCGATCAGCAGGGTCCAGGCCTTGACCTTCTCCTCACTTCGCCAGTAGGGCGTGATGATCGCCCAGACCTTGCGGAAAAACTGCCCGCGCACGGCATCGTTGACCGCGGAATATTCAGCGTTCTGATTCATGGATAAGGCTCGATAGAGAAAAGAACACACACGAACCGATCATAGTTGATCGGTTCGGGTTATCGCGAGGGCTGGCGATGATCGTTCAGCGTCCGTTCAGCGACGGACCGGACGCTTCTGCAGTTTGCGCTGCAGGGTGCGGCGGTGCATGCCCAAGGCGCGGGCCGTGGCCGAAATGTTGCCTTCGTGCTCGGTCAGCACGCGCTGAATGTGCTCCCACTGCAAACGGTCCACCGACATCGGGTTTTCCGGCACCAGGGAATCGAGGTCGGCGTGCTCGGACAGCAGCGCGGCCAGCACGTCATCGGCGTCGGCCGGTTTGCACAGGTAATTGCAGGCGCCGCGCTTGATCGCTTCGACAGCGGTGGCAATGCTCGAATAACCGGTGAGGATCACCACGCGCATTTCCGGGTCCAGCTCCAGCAGCTTGGGCAGCAAGACCAGACCCGAATCGCCGTCCATTTTCAGGTCCAGCGCGGCGTAATCCGGCAGATCGGCCTGGGCGATGGTCAGGCCTTCTTCGGCAGAGCCGGCGGTGCTGACGCGAAAACCACGGCGGGCCATGGCGCGGGCCATTACGCGGGTGAAGGTTGCATCGTCATCGACCAACAGCAAATGCGGCAGTTCTTCGCCTTCTACTTGGATCTCGTCACTCATGTTCGTCTCCTCGGGCGACACGGGGCAGGCGCAGCTCGGTGAGCGTGCCGCCTTCCTCATGACTGTAGAGTTTCACTGAGCCGCCGGCGCGTGTCACGCTGGCCTTGCTCAAAAACAGGCCCAGGCCGAAACCTTTGCCCTTGGTGGTAAAAAACGGTTTGCCGATCTGTTCGGCGATGGCCAGCGGCACGCCGGCACCGTGGTCGCGGATGCTGATGGTCAGGTCTTCGGCGTTCCAGTCCAGCGTCACTTGCAGCCCTTCGGGGCAGGCATYGGCGGCGTTGTTGAGCAAATTCAGCAGTGCCTGGGTCAGGTCTGGCGGCGGAGCCATGCGCGGCACGGTGCCCTGGCCCAGGCGCTGGAAGCGGTAACTGGCTTCCGGGCGCATCAGGTGCCAGCGGTTCAGCGCTTCGTCAAGCCAATCGGTGACGTCCTGCATCTCCACCGCCAAGCGGCGATTGGCTTCGGCGGCGCGCACCAGATGCTGCAAGGTTTCTTTGCACAGCTTGACCTGATCCTGCAGAACGCTCAAATCATCCTGCAACAACGGGTCGTGATGATCCTGACGCATCTCCTTGAGCAAAACGCTCATGGTCGCCAGGGGCGTGCCCAGTTCATGCGCCGCGCCTGCCGCTTGCGTCGCGACGGCCAGCAATTGCTGATCACGCAGGCCTTCTTCACGACGAATCGCGCGCAACTCTTCCTGCCGGCGCAGCTCTTCGGCCATGCGCGCGGCGAAAAACGTGATCACCGCCGCGGCCAGCGCAAAACTCAGCCACATCCCGTAGACCTGCAGGTTTTCCCGGGCGATCGGGAAGGTTTGCAGCGGATAGAAACGCACGAGCAGCAAGGTGTACATCGTCAACGCGATACCGGACAGAATCACCGAATAACGCCAAGGCAACGTCACCGCGGCGATGGTCAGCGGCACCAGGTAATAAGAGACGAACGGGTTGGTAGAGCCCCCGGAGAAATACAGCAGGGCACTGTGGATGAACAGGTCGCAGGCCAGTTGCAGCGCGTATTCGAGCTCGGTCACTGGCCATGACGTACGCAGTCGAACCGCCGTGAACACGCACAGCAGCATCGAACACCCGAGGGTCATTGCCAGCTGCACCCATGGCAGCGGCAACAGGTCGAACCAATAGGCCAGCCCCACGGAACCGGCCTGAGCGGCGAGTACTAAAGTGCGGATGAACGTCAGCCGCCAGAGGTTCTGGCGAGTAGCAGAAGTGATTTGAACGGGGGCGAGCATGAGCTCTCCTGATGAGCGCTCCAGGCGAATCGCATGGAGTATAACCAAGCGTGGAGGTTGGTAGGCAAAAGTGCGGCAAACAGCCACATGGCAATGGCCGACGCAGGCCTTGTAGCAGCTGCGAAGGCTGCGTTCGARYGCGAAGCGGTCGCAATTGGACTGACGCACTTTACCTGAAGGAATGAGGTCTTAGATTTTACGACCGCTTCGCRYTCGAACGCAGCCTTCGGCAGCTGCTACACAGGATCGAGTCGATCTGTATAGAAGTTGTAACTGTGCGAACCGGATCATCAAAGCTAGAGTCTGATGGTTTCACGCAGGCTCGGAACCAACCCTGCGCACCGCCCAAGGAGCTTTCATGCACACATTGCGCCGCTGCACCTCCCTTCTCGCCCTGAGTGTCGGCACCCTCGCCAGCCTCCCGGCCCTGGCCGCCGACGAGTTGCACTACAACCAGATTTCCCTGCGCGCCGAAGTCAGCCAGGAAGTGGCGCGCGACCTGATGATCGTCACCCTCTACACCGAAGACCAAAATACCGACCCGGCCAAACTCGCCGCCGACGTCAGCACCACCATGAACAAAGCGCTGGCCCAGGCCAAACAGGTCAAAGACATCACCCTGCGCCAGGGCAGCCGCAACAGCTACCCGATCTACGACACCAAGGGCCAGAAAATCACCGGCTGGCGTGAACGCGCCGAACTGCGCCTGGAAAGCTCGGACTTTGCTGCCCTGTCGAAACTGACCGGCGAACTGCTCACCGACCTGAAAATGGGCGGCATGGACTTCGCTATCGCCACGCCAACGCGCAAGGCCAGTGAAGACGCGCTACTGAAAGAAGCCGTGACCGCCTTCAAGGCTCGTGCGCAATTGGCGACCGATGCGTTGGGTGGCAAGAGCTACAAAATCGTTAACCTGAACCTGAACAGCAACGGTTACCCACAACCGTACATGCGCGGGCCGATGATGATGAAAGCCGCCGCGATGGATGCAGCGCCGGTGACTCCTGATGTTGAGGCGGGGACGAGTCAGGTCAGCATGACGGCGGATGGGGCGATTGAAGTGTTGATGCCTTGATTCGATAACCCCGTACACAAAAACGGCGATCACTGGAG
>NZ_JBFUKU010000208.1:0-9673 GCF_056400685.1 Pseudomonas sp. P5_A12
GGGAGCGAGCTTGCTCGCGAAAGCGCCAGGTCAGACGACAACTATGTCGCCTGACACACCGTCTTCGCGAGCAGGCTCGCTCCCACACTTGTCAGCTGTTGCGTTAAGCCCATTCGAGAGCTGGCAAGCCACATGCGCTCGGTGTGAACGCCTTGAGCGTACGAAGAATGCCATCGGCATGGGCGTATTTTTCATCCGCCATGGCCGCGTCCGGGATCGCTATCGCAGTCATCCCCGCCGCTTTCGCCGCGGTGACACCAAACGGTGAATCTTCAAACACCAGGCAATCCTCGGGCGCGACGCCAAGGCGCCGCGCTGCCGTGAGGAAGATATCCGGTGCCGGCTTGGCTGCGCCGACTTCCGGGTCATCTGCTGTCACGATGAAATCGAACAGCGCGAACCAGTCACGGTGCAACGTGGTTTTCTGGCCGAACGACTGACGCGAAGAACTGGTGCCCACTGCAATCGGAATCTGGTTGGCCTTCAAGTGCCGCACCAGTTCCTCTGCACCCGGCATCGCCAGAGCTGTAGGAAAACGCTCGCGCATGAGTGGCTCGCGGATCACCAGGAACTCTTCGGCGGTGATTGGCAGATCGAGCGCCTCGACCACGTAGCGCGCCAGATCATCGGCCCCACGGCCGATGATGTTTTGCTTGATGCTCCAGTCAAAAACCCGACCGTAACGCGCGGCGATCAGGGACGTGACCTCGGTGTAAAGGCCCTCGGTGTCCAGCAACAAGCCGTCCATGTCGAAAATCACAGCCTTGATCGGGCCGAACTGATTGAGCGGTGCATTCATCGCATCGGATCCGTTTTCTAAAGACATCCCAGAGGCGGCTCAAATACGGCCGGGTCCGTGATCGATTAAAGGATTCAGCAGCATAGCGAGCGCGGCTGACATTGGGCAACGGGTAATGTCTGGCCGTTACAAAAACTGCTGGTCGTCATTTAGCGATTGTCCCTACAAAAAACGCCTCTTTTTCCGACTTCTTTACCCGCTGATCCCAAGCAAAGTCTCGCGCTCACATTTGATCTGCGCGAGGGACTGCGAATGTTCGTACCTGACAAGGTACTTGCCTTGAATAACGCCATCGGGCTGCTGGTGGTCGCTGCCATGGACCCCGGGCAGCCGAACGTTGAAGCGCTGCTCACAGACTTTCGGCTGTGCCTCAACGACTACGACGCCTGGGCGGAGAGTTACTGGACCGGCAAGGCGCTGGAAATCGAGCAGGTATTCAAGGTCGGCAACGACGTCCGCCTGGTCGCGCCAAAAAATTCCACGACACCTGTCAGCTCATCCGTCGCGGCGTGTTCGGCCAGCGGCCCGTTGACGCTGGTGCACATGTTCGACGCGGCGAGGTTCGTGCCGATTGGCAATACGCCGGTGATGCTGGAGCCGTTGAACGCTGACGGCACCTATGGCGAGCCGGTTAACCACGAGATCGGCCCCAGCGGCATCCTCGAAATTCCCGAGTGCGAGCGCGGCCAGCGTTACCGCATCACTTTCTTTCCGAATGTGTCCACTGACCATGTCAAAGCGCTGTACGCCTCCTATCAAGGCGTCATCGACGGCCTGGAAGGCTGGCTGCGCAACGAGTGGACGACGGAGTTCGAACCTTCATGGGCCGAGTACGCCGAAGCCGGATTCATCAAGCGCTACGGCCTGCTGCAACAGGCTGACTGGCGCGGTTTCGAGAACTCGTTGAATGGTTTGTGGGACGACGTAAAGCAGATCTACGAGCTGATCACGGACCTGCAAGCCAACAGCGAAAAGCTCCTTGAATACCTGACCGAGATCGAACTTGAAACGCTGCTGAAGGCCTCGGCTGAATCGATTGCCAATCTGTTGCTGGTGTTGAGTGACGAGCCATTGATGTTCATCCATCTGGCGGTGTTCACCAGTTGGCTGCGGATGATGCCACCGCAGCACATCGCCGAGGTCGTGGCGGAAATTCGTGCAGGGATATTGATCGGCTTCTTGTTGGCTCGTTTCACCGGTAGCGCAGGACTGACATCCGGCATCAGCGCCAGGGTGCTGAGCAAAATCAAATCGGTGCGAGCGCGCAAATGGCTGGCTGCCGCGAGTTTGCGGCTGGCCACCCTGCCTGAACTCACGAATCACGCGGGCGTGCTCAAACCTCTCGCGATCAATGTCCGGACTGCTCCGCTGAACCCAGCGCCTGTGGTGCCGTTGCAGATCAGTCCAGGCGCTGCACCGAGGGTACTGGTGAACAACCCGGTCGCCATCGCGCGCAGCAAATCCGCCGCCAAGACCCGCCTGAGCCGCCAGGAACACCGTGACGACGCCCCTGACCAGGCGAAAAACCCCAACGGTGACAACGCAGATTGCGCACCACTCACCTGCACCAATGGCTGCCCGGTGTCGATGGTCACCGGCGAAGAGTTGCTGACCCTGGACGATGGATCGCTCAACGGTTTACTGCCGTTTGCGTTCACCCGGTTGTACCGAAGCAGCGCCGTGGAAATCGATTGCGGGCTTGGCTGGGGTTGGAGTCATTCGCTGGCACATCGGTTGGAGCTGGACGCAGAACACGTCGTCTGGATCGACCATGAAAACCGTCGCACGACGCTTCCGCTGCCCAGCCGGGAACGCCCGGCCATTCATAACAGCCTGTCGCGGGCCGCGATTTATCTAGGGGATCAACCTGAGGAACTGGTGCTCGCGCTCGCTGGCGAGAAGGTGCGTTTTTATCACTTCCGCAATGGGCGGTTGACCGCGATCAGCGATGCCAACAACAACCGTTTGCACATCACCCGCGACCGACAGGATCGCATTCAGCGCCTCGACAACGGTGCAGGTCGCTCGCTGCTGTTGCGCTACGAGCATCGGCACATCGTCGCCGTCGAGTATCAGTCGTTTCACCCTGCCGACACGGCGGATGACGCCTGGCGTACAGAGCAAACGCTGATTGCCTACCGCTACGACGCCCGACAGAGACTGATCGAAGCGACCAATGCCGCCGGCGAGAGCGAACGGTACGACTACGACGACCAACACGTGATCCTCCAGCGGCAACTGGCTGGTGGGGCAAGTTTCTTTTGGGAGTGGGAACGGTCCGGCAAAGCCGCCCGATGCATTCGGCACTGGGCGACGTTCGCGCAAATGGATACGCGCTATGCCTGGGACGACAACGGCACAGTGCGGGTTAAAAACGTCGATGGCAGCGAGGAAGTGTATGTCCATGACGACACGGCGCGGTTGGTGCGCCGGGTTGAGCCGGATGGCGCCGAGCATCTCAAGACGTATGACCACAAGGGTCAGCTGATCGCGGAACAGGGGCCGCTGGGGGCAATTACTCAATACCGCTACGACGACATTGGGCGGCTGATTGCGCTGATTCCACCTGAAGATGAGCCAACCTCTTACGAGTACCGCAACGGTTTCCTGCATGCGTGCTATCGCGGCAAAGCGGTATGGAAATATCAACGCAACGCTCAGGGCRATGTTACCGAAGCCATCGATCCCGACGGCCAGATCACCCATCACCACTACGACGCACAAGGACGCCTGCTGTCGATCCGTTATCCGGACAGCAGTCATCATGTTTTCCTTCGGGATGCTATCGGGCAACTGATCGAGGAAACCCTGCCCAACGGCGGACAGCGGCGGTTTTCCTACGATGTACTGGGACGACAAATTACCCGTCAGGATGAACACGAGGGTGTCACTCACTACCAGTGGGATGCCGTTGGCCGACTGATTCAGACAATTCTGCCTACCGGCGCCAGCCGCGCCTTCAGCTACAACGCCTACGGCAAGATCACCGCCGAACGCGACGAACTGGGTCGCATCACGCATTTTGAGTACGACGATGACCTGCACCTGGTCAGTCGCCGGATCAACCCAGACGGCACGCAACTGCGTTATCGCTATGACAACGCGCGGCTGCTGCTGACCGAAATCGAGAATGAATCCGGCGAACGCTATCAGCTGGACTACACACCGGGTGGATTGATCCGAGAGGAAAGCGGGTTTGATGGTCGACGCACCGCGTACGCCTACGATCTCAATGGCCATCTGCTGGAGAAAACCGAGTTCGGCGATGACGACTCGCAGCTGGTTACGCGCTACCAACGGGACTCGGCCGGTCGCCTGCTGATCAAAACCCTGCCCGACGGCATCAAGGTCGAATACCACTACGACAGCCTGGGCCGCTTGGTCAGCGTCGATGACAGCCACGATCACCCACTGGAATTCGAATACGACACCCAGAACCGGCTGATCACGGAACACCAGAGTTGGGCCACGTTGCGTTACGGTTACGACGCTTGCGGCCGACTCAGCCACCTGCGCCTGCCCGACAACAGCAAGCTCGCCTACCACCGCGCCAAGGGTGGCGCACTGACCGCCATCGACCTTAACGGCACACGACTTACGAGCCACACCTATCAATTCGGCCGTGAGTTGCAGCGTCTGCAAGGCTTGTTACACAGCCAGTACGAGCACGACGAACAAGGTCGTCTGAAGGCCCATGCGGTCAACCAACATCAGCAATCGCTATACCGACGCGACTTCGCCTACAGCGCCAATGGCAATCTCGACACCCTCGTTGACACTCGCCACGGCCAACGCAACTACCAATACGATCCCCTCAACCGCCTGATCCGCGTTCGCCATTCCCGCGATCAACAACCCGAAAGCTTCGCCCACGATCCGGCCGGCAACCTGCTGATGCAGGATCGCCCCGGCCCGTCCGCCGTCAAAGGCAATCGCCTGTTGATGCAAGGCGACCGGCATTTCGACTACGACGCCTTCGGCAACCTGATCCGCGAACGCCGAGGTACCGCGCAAAAACTCGTCACCGAATACCGCTACGACTGCCAGCACCGACTCATCGGCGCCATCCTGCCCAACGGCACCTGCGCGACCTACCGCTACGACGCCTTCGGCCGTCGTATCAGCAAAACCGTCGACGGCCACACCACCGAGTTTTTCTGGCAAGGCGACAATCTCGTCGCCGAAAGCAGCCGCGAACATTACCGCAGCTACGTCTACGAACCCGGCACCTTCCGCCCACTGGCCATGCTCGACGGCAAAGGCCCGCGCCAGGCCTGCCCGTTCTACTACCAACTCGACCACCTCGGCACCCCGCAAGAACTCACCGACTACAGCGGCGACATCATCTGGGCCGCGCAATACACCGCCTACGGCCGCCTGACCCGACTGAATCGCGATACCCATCAGGTACTGGATCAACCACTCAGGTTTCAAGGGCAATATTTCGATGCGGAGACAGGGCTGCATTACAACCGGCATCGCTACTACAACCCGGATCTTGGGCGGTATCTGACACCGGATCCGAGTGGGTTGGCGGGCGGGATAAACGGGTATCAGTACACGCGAAACCCGACGGGGTGGGTTGATCCGTTGGGGTTGAATGAGTGTCCTGGAGGGGATGGGTGTAAGAGGCCGGGGTTTGGGGATGAGGATCCGGCCAGTAAAATAGCGATTAAAAATCGTGAACCTCAATTACCAAAACCAAAAAAAGAGGACGACTTCTTATATCGCGGGGACGATAAAGAACCTCACGATGTATTTGAAAATGGTTTTAAAAGCAAAGGAAAAAGCAACGACCTATACTTACACTCATTAGACAGCGAGCACCCACCAAGCAATTTTATTAGCACATCAACTTCCAGGGAAATCGGGAAATCATTCGCCACTGGATACAACACAAAAACGGGCTATCTGTACACTCTAAACAAAATCCCCGGACACGATTTAAAGATAGAACTAGGATCTTTGTACGACTTTGGTAGAGAAAAAGAAATTGCCATTCCAAGCCGTATAGCAAAAGAGGATGTGCTTGGAGCAACCCTAATTATTGATAATGGAAAAGAATTCGGTTATTCCATACCGAACCCTAACAGGAGGATCAAAAAATGATTTGGACAGTAGAAATAATCATTGAACACGAAAAAGCAAAGGAAACTGCTCAGCTCACATGCAACAACAACGCCGAAAATGACAGCGTATCTATAGAATTCGCGATGCAAAACGGATTATGCAAAACTTACTCAGACACTAACTTTTATAGATGCTTCGCTCGCACGCGCGAAGACAATGCTGAAATAAAATTTCTCTGCAAAGGATCAAAAATAAACGTGCATACATCTAGCATGTCAGCACAGATGTCTCGTGGATTGAAAGCATATGAATTGACTTTAGGTAAAGCCGCATCACTCAGTGATGTGATTTACATATTTGATTATGACGAACACAACCTAACCAATGACTCAGCCGAACAGCGAGCTTTTTTTAGGAAATGGATTGAAACTGAAAAAAACGACGAGGAGGAGCAGTAATTAGATGACTATTAAAAAGAAGCTATGCGGGACACTCTATACCAAACCCTCTGAGAAAACGATGAATGACAATTGAGGAGATTTCTATTCTGATCGGCGGAAAATTCGAGATAGCGGTTCTCGATTACGACCAACAAAAATCAACCATGAAGGTAACACTAGAAAGTGGATGGACGAAATACTTATCAGGGTTTGATATTTATGACTGTCTAGGGAAAATCATAATGCATAGGCCAGATATTAAGTTCTTGTGCAAAGGAGCAAAATTGAATGTTCGACCTTCTAGCATGTCCTCACAGATGAGCTCAGGAGTAGTGGCATACGAGCACAAATTAGGCGTCCGCGCGTCACGAAAGGATCTTGTTAATATCTTTCATTATGACGACCAAGACATAATTAATGATCCACAGCTTCAAACTGACTTCTTCCACCGCTGGCTAAAATCTCTAAAATAATAGCCAACACAGATTAAACACAACCTTTAACTCAAAGGCGTCCATGAAAACATTTGAAATAGCCACCCATTCCGACGGTGTCACTTATAGCTCTATAATTGAATACGGCCGCGAGGGAGCCCTGTCAACCTTACGACTCAGAAGCAACCCAAACAAAACATACAAAGCCCACGACCTGTTTCAATGTCTTGGTCTATTGCGAGCAGATTATCCCGAAACGAAATTTCTCTGCAAAGGGGCGAAAGTCAATGTCTACACTTCGCGAATGTCATCGCAAATGTCCGCTGGATTAGTAGCATATGAACTTCGCTTAGGTATACCAGCGGAGGACGAGGATATTGTGAGAATATTCGACTATGAGGAAACAAATCTTACGAACGACATCCAGCAACAACGAAAATTCTACACACGGTGGATCGAATCGTTAGCCAATAGGTGTTGAGATCTGTTTATTGCGTACTAGCGGCAGAGTCGGAAACAGCGGATATCAAAAGCCCAACATATAGCTGGGCTTTACCACCTTGAACCTTTTGTGGCATTAACTACTGTTCTACTTTTGGACACCGCCAGTGCCACTATTGCCAACACTACCAGCCTTTTCAGCCTCATTCCCCATCGCCCCCCCACCACTCACCACCCCACTTCCCGTCCCCGCCCCCGTGCTGCTCCCATTGGCGTCCCCGCCATTCCCGCCTTGGATAGAACCAGGCGGCAACGCCTTACCATCCGCAGAATTCGCATTCATTTCGGTATACGGAGGCATCCCGCCTTTATCCACAGGCGCATCGTTCCCGTTGGATTGAGCAACCGCGTTCAACGAACCAACCGACAACAGCCCTGCAATGATCAGGGCTGTTAACTTGGAACTGATCATGATGCATCTCCTTTAAAAGGTGCATACCTAATCTGGCAACGCTCACTTTTAAAAGTTGCCGCACGATCGACCAGCGGCTTTTCAGCTGGGTTCACCCGAGTAATCATCACCGGCAATGTCCGGATCCTCAGGATCGGCCTCGACGTCCCCTCGCCTCACATCATCAGCTGGCAGTTGCTCCACCGCCGTATCGTCATCCGGCGGACGTTGATCGCGACTCAACGAGTCAGTCGGTGAAGGCAGCGGATATTCAGGGGTGTCGTCGGTATCGGTACCAGTGTCTTTCGGATCTGCGTTCATAAGCACCTCTCGAAGGGCCTGAAAGCAGGCCCTGATATTTCGAGGGGTGATGCAGGGCTATGTTCGATCAAGGAGACGATCGGTCAAACAGAACACACAAAGATCAATCTTCTTCGTCGTCTTCGTCTTCGTACTCGAGGTTCCCCACATCGCCCGCGTCATCAGAATCGTTGAGCGGCACCGTTGCGTCGTCAATCAGTGAATCTGGATCTTCATTGCCGGGGTCATTGATGAACGGGAGCCCGCTAGGGCCTTTTGGTTCGTTGCCTTCGGTTTCGGGTGTCATGGCATGCCTCGCAATCTTCKGGTGTGTATGTAGTTCGAGACTGCCTGTGGCCCATCGTTCCGGCTTGCGGAATACGAATACGAAAAACCCGGCACGGGGCCGGGTTTGTTCTACTCGATAGCGAGTTAGTGATGTTTGTTTTTGTGCTTGTGCTTATGCTTGTGACCGTTACCGTTACCGGAATGGGAACTGCCATGATCATTATCATTGTCGTCGTTGCCCAGGTTGTTGCCGACTCCACCACCCGCTGCACCGCCAAGGCCCGCACCGATGGTCGAACCGGTAGAGCCGCCGAGGCTGTTGCCAATTATCGAGCCGCCTGCCGCACCTAACCCACCGCCGATTGCTGCTTCATTGCGACTGCCCTTATTCGCCCCGACTGCGCTCCCTGCTGCGCCGCCRACACCGGCGCCAATAGCTGCGCCCGTGCTGCCGCCTAACTGTCCGCCGACGACATTACCCAGCGCACCACCCAGACCGCCGCCCACTGCAGCGGTGCCGTCATTGGCTGCCATTGCTCCTTGAGCCATCAACAGTCCAACCACAAACGCAGACAGCGCCAAACGTCGAGCACTTACGCTTCTAGCCTTTTTGCTGTTGTTAACCGGTGTCATAGGACGCCTCGTGTTCTTCTGGGGTATATGGGCTTTGAGAGTATGTTTAAAGAATCGTTCATAAAAGAAAAGCCCGGCATTTAGCCGGGCTCTTCAATGCTGATCTATAAGGATCAGTGACGCTTGTGACCTTTGCCCAGGTTGCTGCCTACGCCGCCGCCCAACGCACCACCCAAACCTGCGCCGATGGTGGAGCCGGTCTTGCCGCCCAAGCTGCGACCGATTACCGAACCACCGGCTGCACCAACACCGCCACCAATAGCGGCTTCAGTACGACGGCCTTTAGGCGCCGCAACAGCGCTGCCGGCTGCACCCGCTACGCCAGCACCAATTGCTGCGCCGGTACTGCCGCCCATGCTCTGGCCGACCACATTACCCAGGGCGCCGCCCAGACCGCCGCCGAGTGCGGCGGTGCCATCACTGGCAGCCATCGCGCCTTGAGCAACCAAAAGGCCAAGAACCAGAGCAGGCAACGTTAAACGCATGACAAAAACCTCAAAAATAGGGGGAAAAACGAAAGCGGGTGATTGAATGCTCTAGCGCGGTAAACGTCCACACAAAAACCTCCGCATCTCGCAATTAGCGTCGGTTGGACAGCTTTTATGGAAAAGGTTTTATGACAGGCAAAAAAAAGCCCGCTGGGGAACGGGCTAGGGTACTGCTTTCTAACGGATGGTTTGAGCCTACGGACGAGCCTGTGAAAAGTTTGTGAAAAAAAAGGGGCGCCATGCCTAATGCCAGTCAGTTAAGCTGACTGGCATTTTTCTTTCTGATCGGATACTTCGGGGATTTGAGCCTGATAGCCCGGGGGTAGATG
>NZ_JBFUKU010000209.1:0-9606 GCF_056400685.1 Pseudomonas sp. P5_A12
GAATACAGGGAATACAGGTACGCCCTTCGACATCACCGATGATATGCATCACTTCAGAGTGATTGGCTTTCTCACGGCGTTTGTCGATGATCCCGAGATCCACGCCCAGGGATTTGGCAACAGCCCGTGCACGCACGACGCCACCAATGTCCGGGGACACGATCATCAGGTTTTCGAAGCGCTGATCTTCAATGTCATCCACCAATACCGGGGAGCCGTAGATGTTATCTACCGGAATATCGAAGAAGCCCTGGATTTGGTCAGCATGCAGATCAACCGTGAGAACACGGTCGATGCCGACTACGGTAAGCATGTCAGCGACGACTTTCGCGCTGATAGCTACACGTGCGGAACGCGGACGGCGATCCTGACGGGCATAACCAAAGTAAGGAATAACAGCAGTGATACGAGTAGCCGAGGAGCGGCGGAAGGCATCAGCCATCACTACCAGTTCCATCAGGTTATCGTTGGTCGGAGCGCAAGTCGGCTGAATAATGAAGACATCTTTACCGCGGACGTTTTCATTGATCTCGGCTGTAATTTCGCCGTCGGAAAACTTACCGACAGAGATGTCACCGAGAGGGATATGCAGCTGACGTACGACACGTCGAGCCAGATCGGGGTTGGCGTTCCCCGTAAAGACCATCATCTTGGACACGCGCAGTACCTGAAGGCTGAGGGTAACCTGGATGAGTATAGGAAAATGGCAGGGGCGGCTGGATTCGAACCAACGCATGGCAGGATCAAAACCTGCTGCCTTACCGCTTGGCGACGCCCCTGTATCTGTTGCAACGATTACCCAGTAATCGGTTCCTTTAGAGCAGACTTTGCAGCTTGCGATGCAACATCGAAATGTTGCTTCCCTTTGCTACAAACCCTGTAAGGGTCTCTGTAAGAAGGGCCGAGACTTTATCAGCTTCAGCTTTGCTTGGGAAGCCCCCAAACACACAACTTCCAGTTCCGGTGAGTTTTGCTTCGGTAAATTTACCTAACAAATTCAAAGCGTTACGTACCTCTGGATAACGCCTTGTTACCACCGGCAAGCAGTCATTACGACTGTTTCCCTTGGGAACGGGGCGCACTTTAATGGGAGGAGAGTTACGTGTCAACAGCGGATCGGAAAAAATTTCTGCTGTACTTACAGATACTTGCRGTACCAGCACGACATACCACGGTTCTTCGGGGTCCACAGGGGTCAGTTTCTCCCCTACGCCTTCGGCAAAAGCCGCGTGGCCGCGCACGAAAACCGGGACGTCTGCGCCCAGTCCCAGGCCCAGCGCTGCCAGTCGATCCTCGTCCCAACCCAATTGCCAGAGATGATTGAGGCCCAGCAATGTGGTCGCGGCATTGGAGCTGCCACCGCCAATTCCGCCTCCCATGGGCAGGATTTTTTCGATCCAGATATCCATGCCAAGCGCACAACCGGATTGCGCCTGCAGTTGCTTTGCGGCCTTGACGATCAAATTACTGTCGTGCGGAACACCATCGAATTCGGTATGTAGGCGGATCACACCGTCGTCGCGAACGGCGAAGGTGATTTCATCGCCGTAATCGAGGAACTGAAAAATTGTCTGCAGCTCGTGATAACCGTCTTCACGGCGACCGAGGATGTGCAGCATCAGATTGAGTTTGGCCGGGGAGGGCAGCGTCAAGCGCGCAGTCGTCATATTCACGACCCCAGCTTGCGTGGTTGCCATTCCTTGATCACCAGCGTGACATCAAGGTCGGTGCCGTGCAGCTTGATCTTTTCGGGCAGCCAGAAACCGTTTTGTTGTGTGTAAGAGGAGTATTCAACCTGCCAACCATCCTGTTCGAGGCTCGCCAGGCGGCTGTCGGTATCCAGCGTCAATTTGCTTTTGCTGTCGGGCGCCGGGAGCCCGCGGACCCACCAGGCCAGATTCGACACCGGTAATTTCCAGCCCAGTTGTTCTTCCAGCAGGATTTCCGGGTTCGGTGCGTCATAGCGGCCCTGATTGGCGACTTCCAGCGAGACCTTGCCAGGTCGGCCGGTCAGGCGTGCGGCGCCGCGACCCAGCGGGCCGGAAAGGCGGATGTCGTAGTAATCCTGACGCTGCAGCCAGAACAGGGTGCCGCTGCCCGAGTCTTTGGGCGCGCGGATGCCGATCTTGCCGTTGATCTGCCAACCGTCGAGGCTGGTCAGTTGCTGTTTGTGTTCGCGCCATTGGGCCGGATTACCGTGACCTTCGACCGATTCGCGGGCGCCGAAACCCGCGCAACCGGCGAGCAGGGCGATAAAACTGAAAACGATAATGTGGCGCAAAAACATAATCTTAAAGAGTCTCTGATCCGGTCAGGCGCTTGATGGTGCCGCGCAGGGTAGGGCTGTCGGGTTGTTCCTTGAGGAATTTGCCCCAGATTTGTTTGGCTTCGCGCTGTTTGCCATTGGCCCACAGGACCTCGCCCAGGTGGGCGGCGACTTCCTGATCGGGGAAGCGATCCAGCGCTTGGCGCAGATAGCGCTCGGCTTCATCGAGATTGCCCATGCGGTAGTTCACCCAGCCGAGGCTGTCGAGTACTGCCGGGTCTTCCGGATTGATCTGGTGTGCCTGTTCGATCAGGGCCTTGGCTTCGGCGTAGCGTGTGGTGCGATCAGACAGCGTGTAGCCGAGCGCATTCAATGCCATGGCATTGTCCGGGTCGCGCTTGATGATCAGTCGCAGGTCTTTTTCCATCTGCGCCAGGTCATTGCGTTTTTCCGCCAGCATGGCGCKGGTGTACAGCAGATTCAGATCGTCCGGGTACTGTTGCAAGGCTTTCTGCAAGACCGCCCAGGCCTTGTCCCCCTGTTTATTGGCGGACAGGGTTTCGGCTTCGATCAAATACAACTGAATCGCGTAATCCGGTTGCTCGTCGCGCTCGGCAGCCAGGCGGCGTTGCGCTTCGGCGGTGTTGCCGTTGTCCATCAGAATATCGGCCTGACGCAACTGTGCCGGCAGGTATTCGTTACCCGGCCCGACTTTGCCGTATTCGATCAGCGCGCCTTGAGGATCGTTGCGTTCTTCAGCGATACGACCGAGGTTCAGGTGGGCGGAATCAACGTGGGAGTCGCGGGCGATCAGGTCTTCAAGCAAACCCTTGGCCTGGTCCCAATCCTTGGCTTCCAGACAGACCAGTGCCAGGGAGTAACGCAGTTCGTCGTCTTCCGGGTATTGCTGAACCAGGCTTGCAAACTCCGCCTTGGCGTCATCCATGCGGTCTTGTTCAACCAGCATGCGTGCGTAAGTCAGGCGCAGGCGCTTGTCGTCCGGGTATTTCTTGATGCTTTTTTGCAGCAGCGGCAAGGCTTCGTCGCCACGGTTGAGTACTTGCAGCAGGCGCGCGCGCAGCAGAATCGGGGCGATTTCGCCATCGTCCGGTGGATTGTTTTCCAACAGGATCAACGCGCCTTTGGCATCACCATCCTGTTGCATCAGCAAGGCCTTACCGAAGATCAACTGGCTGTTTTTCGGATGGCGCTGCAGCAGACTGTCGAAACTTTTCATCAAACCGTTGCGCGTGTCCTGGTCGGTATCGGCTGCGGCCAGGGCAAGAAAGTCGAAATGCGTGTCGCCTTTGCCTAGCAGGACTTTCTCCATATAGACCATGGAGTCGTCATAACGACCGGCACGGGCCAGTTGCACGGCGGCCGCACGCTGCGCTTCAAGGTCGTTTGGGGCGTTTTTTGCCCAGATCAGCGCGGTGTCCAGGGCGGCCTGATCGGCGCCCAGGTACTCGGCAATGCGAAACGCTCGCTCGGAGATGCCCGGATCCTGTGTGTTGATGGCCTGGGTCACGTAGTTGTCCAAAGCAAGGTCGTAACGATTGCGCTGGCCAGCCAGTTCGGCACTCAACAGGCTGAAGACAGTTTCTTCACTGAATGAGCTGTAAACCTTGGGCTTTTCAGGGGCCGGGCTGCTGTCTTCAACCGGCGGTGTACTGTCCGGCGACACGGGTGCCAAGGCCTGGCAGCCGCTGAGGAAGACAAAAGCGAGGAGCAACGCGGAAGATCTATTCATATAGGAAAAGGACGACTAACCTGCGGTCGGATCATCATGACACAAGCCTTCGGCCAAACATAACCGAGTCTCAATCGTTGCCTTTATAGAGGCGCGACATTGGGACAATAGTCAGCGGTAGTTGTTCTGTCTGTGACGAAGTAGGACAATTGCCGGCTTCACGTCACCATCAGCGACCTTGAATGGCCTTCCTTGCACTCGGTATCAACCACAAGACTGCGTCAGTAGACGTGCGCGAGCGCGTGGCCTTTACCCCTGAGCAGTTGGTGGAGGCCTTGCAGCAGCTCTGCCGACTCACCGACAGTCGCGAAGCTGCGATCCTCTCCACCTGCAATCGCAGTGAACTCTATATAGAACAGGATCACCTTTCGGCTGACATTGTGCTGCGCTGGCTGGCCGATTATCACCATTTGAGCCTCGAAGAGCTGCGGGCGAGCAGTTATGTGCACGAAGATGATGCGGCAGTTCGTCACATGATGCGGGTCGCCTCCGGGCTCGACTCGCTGGTGTTGGGCGAGCCGCAGATTCTCGGGCAGATGAAATCGGCCTACGCTGTAGCGCGTGAAGCCGGCACCATCGGGCCTCTGCTCGGGCGGTTGTTTCAGGCCACGTTCAACGCGGCCAAGCAGGTGCGCACCGATACTGCCATTGGTGAGAACCCGGTGTCCGTGGCGTTTGCCGCGGTCAGCCTGGCCAAACAGATTTTCAGTGACTTGCAACGCAGCCAGGCCTTGCTGATCGGCGCCGGCGAAACCATCACCCTGGTCGCCCGCCACCTGCACGATCTGGGGGTAAAGCGCATTGTCGTCGCCAACCGCACCCTGGAACGCGCGAGCATTCTTGCCGAGCAGTTCGGCGCCCACGCCGTGCTGCTCTCGGACATCCCGGCTGAGCTTGTGCGCAGCGACATCGTTATCAGTTCTACCGCCAGCCAGTTGCCGATCCTTGGCAAAGGCGCGGTGGAAAGCGCACTGAAGCTGCGCAAGCACAAGCCGATCTTCATGGTGGACATCGCTGTCCCGCGCGATATCGAGCCGGAAGTTGGCGAACTGGACGACGTTTACCTGTATAGCGTCGACGATCTTCACGAAGTGGTCGCCGAGAACCTAAAGAGCCGTCAAGGCGCCGCTCAGGCGGCGGAAGAAATGGTCTCGGTCGGCGCCGAAGATTTCATGGTGCGCCTGCGCGAACTGGCGGCGGTGGATGTACTCAAGGCTTATCGTCAACAAAGCGAGCGCCTGCGCGACGAAGAATTACAGAAGGCCCAGCGCATGCTGGCCAATGGCAGCAGCGCCGAAGACGTGCTGGTGCAACTGGCGCGCGGCCTGACCAACAAACTGTTGCATGCCCCCAGTGTGCAATTGAAGAAGCTCTCTGCCGAAGGCCGCCTTGATGCGTTGGCCATGGCCCAGGAACTCTTTGCCCTGAATGAGGGCTCATCGGATAGCTTTTCGGATAAAAAACCGCAATGAAAGCGTCACTGCTCAATAAGCTGGACATCCTCCAGGACCGTTTCGAGGAATTGACCGCCTTGCTCGGCGATGGCGAAGTCATTTCCGATCAGAACAAATTCCGCACCTATTCCAAGGAGTACGCGGAAGTCGAGCCGATTGTCGGCACCTATAAACAGTTGCTCAAAGTGCAAGGCGACCTTGAAGGTGCCCAGGCGCTGCTCAAGGACAATGACCCGGACATGCGCGAAATGGCCGTGGAAGAAGTCCGCGAAGCCAAGGAACAACTGATCGAACTCGAAGCCAGCCTGCAACGTATGCTGCTGCCCAAAGATCCGAATGACGGGCGCAACGTGTTCCTCGAAATCCGTGCCGGCACCGGTGGCGATGAGGCGGCGATTTTCTCCGGCGACCTGTTCCGTATGTATTCGCGCTACGCCGAGCGACGGGGCTGGCGAGTGGAAATTCTCTCGGAGAACGAAGGTGAACACGGTGGCTATAAAGAAGTCATCGCCCGTGTTGAAGGCGACAACGTCTACGGCAAGCTGAAATTCGAGTCCGGCGCGCACCGTGTGCAACGGGTTCCGGCCACCGAGTCCCAAGGCCGCATCCACACCTCGGCCTGCACCGTGGCAGTGTTGCCCGAGCCGGACGAGCAGGAAGCGATCGAGATCAACCCGGCGGATTTGCGGGTCGATACCTATCGTTCCTCGGGGGCCGGTGGTCAGCACGTCAACAAGACCGACTCGGCGATCCGCATCACGCACTTGCCGTCCGGTATTGTCGTGGAGTGCCAGGAAGAACGCTCGCAGCACAAAAACCGCGCCCGGGCGATGTCCTGGCTGTCGGCCAAACTGAATGATCAGCAAACCAGCGCCGCGGCGAATGCCATCGCCAGCGAGCGTAAATTGCTGGTCGGTTCCGGTGATCGCTCGGAGCGGATCCGTACCTACAACTTTGCCCAGGGCCGGGTCACCGACCATCGGGTTAACCTGACGCTGTATTCGCTCGACGAAATCCTCGCCGGCGGGGTCGATGCGGTGATCGAGCCGTTGCTGGCCGAGTACCAGGCCGATCAATTGGCAGCGATAGGTGAATAAATGACGATCATTGCCAGTTTGTTGCGCGCCGCTGATTTGCCTGACTCGCCCACCGCGCGTCTGGATGCCGAATTGTTGCTGGCTGCCGCGTTGGGCAAGCCCCGCAGTTTTCTGCACACCTGGCCGGAGCGCATTGTTCCCAGTGAAGCGGCGTTGACGTTTGCCAGTTATTTGCAGCGTCGTCGTGGCGGCGAACCGGTGGCTTACATTCTGGGGCAGCAAGGCTTCTGGAAGCTGGACCTTGAAGTGGCTCCGCACACCCTCATTCCACGTCCGGATACCGAACTGCTGGTGGAAGCCGCGCTTGAGTTGTTGCCGGCGACACCCGCCAAGGTCCTCGACCTTGGCACCGGCAGTGGTGCCATCGCCCTGGCCCTGGCCAGCGAACGCCCTGCGTGGAAGGTCACGGCGGTGGATCGCGTGCTTGAAGCCGTGGCCCTGGCCGAGCGTAACCGCCAGCGACTGCACCTCAACAACGTCACGGTGCTGAGCAGCCATTGGTTCAGCGCCCTGGCAGGACAGCACTTTCAACTGATCATCAGCAACCCGCCTTACATCCCTTCCTCCGACCCGCATCTGGTAGAAGGCGACGTGCGCTTCGAGCCGGCCAGTGCGCTGGTGGCCGGTGTCGACGGGCTCGACGATCTGCGTTTGATCGTCGCCCAGGCACCGGACTACCTCGAAGCCGGTGGCTGGCTGATGCTTGAACACGGCTACGATCAAGCCAGTGCAGTACGCGATTTGCTGCTGACCCGCGGCTTTGAAGACGTCCATAGCCGTACCGATCTGGGTGGTCACCAACGTATCAGCCTGGGGCGCCTGCCGTGCTGAATGATCAGGAATTGTTGCGCTACAGTCGGCAGATTCTGTTGCAACACGTCGACATCGACGGCCAGTTGCGCTTGAAAGAAAGCCGCGTGTTGATTGTCGGCCTCGGTGGACTTGGCTCGCCGGTTGCGCTGTACCTGGCCGCGGCTGGCGTGGGTGAGCTGCACCTTGCCGACTTCGACACGGTCGACCTGACCAACTTGCAACGCCAGATCGTTCACGACACCGATAGCGTCGGCCTGAGCAAGGTTGATTCGGCGATCAAACGCCTGAGCGCGATCAATCCCGAGATAAAACTGATCGCCCATCGCGCTGCACTGGACGAGGATTCCCTGGCTACCGCCGTGGCGGCGGTAGATCTGGTGCTCGATTGTTCCGATAACTTCTCCACTCGCGAAGCGGTCAATGCCGCTTGCGTCGCCGCCCGCAAACCACTGGTCAGTGGCGCGGCGATTCGTCTCGACGGACAACTGTCGGTGTTTGACCCGCGCCGTCCGGAGAGCCCGTGTTACCACTGTTTATACGGGCATGGCAGCGAAGCCGAACTGACGTGCAGCGAAGCCGGTGTCGTCGGGCCGTTGGTGGGGTTGGTGGGGAGTCTTCAGGCACTGGAAGCCATGAAACTGCTGGTCGGTTTCGGCGAGCCGCTGGTGGGGCGGCTGTTGTTGATCGATGCGCTGGGCTCGCGTTTTCGCGAGTTGCGGGTCAAGCGTGATCCAGGCTGCAGTGTTTGTGGTTCGACGCATGCGTGAAGCGCCGATCGGCGTGTTCGACTCCGGCGTCGGTGGGCTCTCGGTGMTGGCCGAGATCCAGCGTTTGCTTCCCGACGAGTCACTGCTGTACGTCGCCGATTGCGGGAATATTCCCTACGGCGAGAAAACCCCGGAATTCATCCGCCAGCGCTGTAGCGTCATGGCCGAATTTTTCCAGCAGCAGGGTGCGAAGGCCTTGGTGCTGGCGTGCAATACCGCGACCGTCGCGGGCGTTGCCGACCTGCGGCGCGATTATCCTCAGTGGCCGATCGTCGGCATGGAGCCTGCGGTCAAACCCGCCGCCGCCGCGACCCGCAGCGGTGTGGTAGGCGTTCTCGCCACCACGGGCACCTTGCAAAGTGCCAAGTTCGCCGCTTTGCTCGACCGTTTCGCCACCGATGTGCGCGTCATCACTCAGCCATGTCCCGGCCTGGTAGAACTGATTGAAAACGGTGATTTGCACAGCCCGGCCCTGCGCCAATTACTGGCCAGATACGTTGAACCRCTGCTGGGCGCCGGGTGCGACACCCTGATTCTGGGGTGCACGCATTATCCCTTCCTGAAGCCTTTGCTTAAGCAGATGATCCCCGATGACATCAGCCTGATCGACACGGGGGCTGCTGTCGCGCGGCAACTTCAGCGGCTGTTGGCCGAGCGTGAACTGCTCGCCGACGGGCCGGTTCGTGCCGCCGAGTTTTGGACGAGTGCCGATCCCGTTCATTTCAGAAATATCTTGCCGATACTGTGGAATACGCCGGGTGTTGTGAGAAGCTTCGAGGGGTAAGTAACGAGTTGGGGGCGAAAGAGCAACTGGCATGAACTTTTGATCAAACGTCGACTTCTATAGCGTTCAGCAAAAAAAACCATACGAAATCGTTTGGAAAAGGAAGTTTCTAGTGAAGCGACTATTCTGCTTGGCCGCGATTGCGGCCGCTTTAATGGGGCAAAGTTTCACYGCACAGGCAGCAGGCGTGGAGTTCGGGGTCGGCCAGACCACCGATTCAACCATGACCTATCGACTGGGCATGCAATTCGATTGGGACAAGAGCTGGTGGCAAAGTGACGTGGGGCGTCTGACGGGTAACTGGAGCGGTGCCTATACCTATTGGGACGGGGACAAGACTTCCAGCAACAACAGCCTGTCGTTCTCGCCGGTGCTTGTTTACGAGTTTGCCGGTCAGTCGGTCAAGCCTTACATCGAGGCGGGTATCGGGGTGGCGTTTTTCTCCCATACCGAACTTGAAAACAACGACATTGGCCAGTCCTTCCAGTTCGAAGACCGTTTCGGTTTTGGTGCCCGTTTTGCCGGCGGTCATGAAGTCGGGATTCGTGCGACGCACTATTCCAATGGCGGTATGGCCAATCACAACGATGGCGTAGAAAGTTACGCGCTGCACTACACCATGCCGTTGTAATGTCAAAAGCATCGCGGGCAAGCCACGCTCCCACAGGTTAGGCG
>NZ_JBFUKU010000210.1:0-9528 GCF_056400685.1 Pseudomonas sp. P5_A12
CCTTTTTCATGGTGTCGCAGGCTTTGATGCCGAAAAGGTGCAATGTTTTGCTTGAAACGGTCAAGGAATTGCCCCCTTTGCAGGTGCTGGAAAAAAATGGTGACGGATTATGCCATGGCCGTTCGGTTAAAACGCAAAACCTGTAGGAGTGAGCCTGCTCGCGATATCGGTGGATCAGCCAACCCTAATGGTGGATGTTCCATCGCTATCGCGAGCAAGCTCGCTCACACGGGGTTGTCTGGCAGTTCGGGTTGGGTGTGGTGAAAGGGTCTTGGTGCAGTCTAAGCGACTAATGTGGCAATTCGATTCTGCCGATTCCCTTACGTTTGTGGCAGAAGGCGCTGCAGGTTCAGCGCCAGTCCGGAATCAGAGGTGATCTATCGGTCGCGGTTTAGGGTAGATTTTGCGCATGGCTCGACGATCAAGCATGCTGATTTTTGAATGATGACCCACTTCAAAATCGCCCAAGGTCACTTCATTGTCGACGGGATAATGCATGATTGAATCTTTGTCATACGGTGGCTGATTCAATTGCTTGCRCAAACGGATAGGCCTTGGCCATGAAGGCTTTATCTTTTTCGCTAATAACCAGGTTGAGGTAGATCTTGAAGTCGCCGTGGGTCCATTCCTGGCGGACGGCGTAGTGCATGATCGACAGCGGATCATAAGTCGAATAATTCACCTCGCCTGGATCGAGAAGATTGAAATAGCGTTCATCAACGATACGTCGCCCGTAATCACTCTCGTCAGCGTCTTCGTCTACTCCATGGGCTGCATAGACTGCTGGTTTGTTCCAGGGGATGTTCGCCTCGGGGTGCAGGTGTTCATGCTCCGCGCCCAGCACGTGTCCAAACTCGTGCATTACATTGGCGGCAAAATACCGAGGCACGTGCAGGTCTGGCGAAAGCAGCATGGTGGGGCCGTCTTTCACCAACAAATTGCTAGTGCCGATATAAGAATGGTAGACGCCTGGTTCCATGGCAATGCGGATATCACCCTCATTTCCCTCAACGAACTCAAAATTTAGATTGATGTGCGGCAACCAGTTATTTGCAGCGGTCTTGACGGCATCCTTGAATGCCTGGTCGCCATTTAGGAAGGCAATGCGCAATGTGCGACCAGGTGCCCAGAAGTGGGTATGCCTGATGGCTGCCCGTTTCTTGCGACTGGATGCAGAGGTGCCGCTATTTGCAGGGTTCTCGGTGATGGCAACTTCGTAAGAGGCATTAAGATCTATTTGTGTTTTGACGAGGCAAAGTGATGCGATTTCCATAATTAAACATCCATGTTTGTGGTTGGTTTAAAAAATATTTTATTGAGTTTGTGTGCGGACTTTATTAGTTGTCTGGTGCGCAGGAAAAGAATAAGTCCGCGGTGGATGAAAGTGAAGTTATAAGTAAGTTGGTTCTATTGCATTATGTAAACCCGAACGGCATTGCACCGTTCGGGTATTTAACTTCAAGAGCGTTGGCGGGTGACAAAGGCGCGTATGCGCTCAGCTGCTTCGACGCATTCAGCCAGCGGCGCTACCAGCGCCATCCGCACTCGACCTGCGCCAGGATTAAAACCGGCAACTTCACGGGACAGATAAGACCCCGGCACCACGGTCACATGTTCTTCAACGAACAAATCACGGCAGAACGCTTCATCATCGCCGTCAACATTGGGCCACAAGTAAAAACCGCCATCCGGACGCTGTACGTCCATTACCGGGCCGAGAACCTCCAGCACGGCATCGTACTTCTCGCGGTACAGCACACGATTGGCGCGCACATGCACTTCGTCATTCCACGCGGCCACGCTGGCCAGTTGGGTCTGAACCGGCATCGCGCAACCGTGGTAGGTACGGTACAGCAGGAAGCCTTTGAGAATATCGGCGTCGCCAGCCACGAAACCCGAGCGCAGGCCGGGCAGGTTGGAGCGCTTGGACAGGCTGTGGAACACTACGCAACGCTTGAAGTCATTGCGACCCAGTTCCACGCAGGCGCTGAGCAGGCCAGCCGGCGGGGTTTGCTCGTCGAAGTACAATTCGCTGTAGCACTCATCGGCGGCGATCACGAAGTCGTATTCGTCGGCCAGGGCGATCAACTTCTTCAGGGTGTCGACCGGGATCAGTGCACCGGTCGGATTGCCTGGCGAGCACAGGAACAGGATCTGGCAACGCTTCCAGATGTCCGGCGAAACCACGTCGAAGTCCGGGTTGAAGCCGTTTTCATCCAGGCATGGCAGGTAGTGCGGCTTGGCTCCGGCGAGAAATGCTGCGCCTTCGTAGATCTGATAGAACGGGTTCGGGCTGACCACCAAGGCGTCGTCGCCCCGGTTGACCACGGTCTGAGTGAAAGCGAACAACGCTTCGCGAGTGCCGTTGACCGGCAGCACGTTGCGCGCCGGGTCGAGCCAGCCGCTCGGTACGCTGAAACGGCGTTCACACCAGGCGGCGATGGCTTCACGTAGCGCCGGAATGCCGAGGGTGGTGGGGTACACCGCCATCTGATCCAGATTGCTGGCCAGGGCTTCGGCCACGAAACTTGGCGAGCGGTGTTTCGGCTCGCCGATGGACAGCGCGATAGGGCGTTTGTCCGGGTTTGGCGTGACGCTGCCGAGCAGGGCGCGAAGTTTCTCGAACGGGTAAGGCTGGAGCTGGGTCAGAGCGTTGTTCATGGGGGCCTCGTTCAATGTGGGAGCCGGCTTTTGTGGGAGCCGGGCTTGCCCGCGATAGCATCACCTCGGTGCACCTGACAGACCGAGGCGCCTGCATCGCGGGCAAGCCCGGCGCCTACATAAGCGCTTTCCCACAGTGGGATATTTGTTAGTTCAGATACTGAGTCGTGACAATTTGATATCAGGTTCATGGCTGACGCTCAGCTGTTCAACGATTGCATCCTGCAAGCGGCTGCACAGCAGCGGGTCGGACAGCTGCTGGTTGTTGGCGTCGGTAATGAAGAATACGTCCTCCACCCGCTCGCCCAGCGTGGCGATCTTGGCGTTTTGCAGCGACAGGTCGAACTCCAGGAAAATCGTACCAATCCGCGCCAACAGCCCCGGACGGTCGGGAGCCGTGAGTTCCAGCACGGTCACCGGACGCTGGGCGTCGTTGTGAATCGTCACCTGTGGTGCAAAGGCAAAATGCTTGAGCTGGCGTGGTACCCGGCGCTGAATGATGGTCGGGTAGTCGGCCGGGTTGCGCAGGGCTTCAGTCAGGCCGTCGCGGATCTGTTTGACCCGCGCCGGGTTGTCGCCAATCGAGTCGCCGTCAGTGTCGAGCACGATGTAGGTGTCGAGGGTGAACTGGCTGCTGGAGGTGATCACCCGGGCGTCGTGAATGTTCAGGTTGAGCTGGTCCATCGCGGCCACGGTCACCGCGAAGAAATCGTGCTGGTCCGGCGCATAGATAAAGATCTGCGTGCCACCTTCGAATTCGCGCTGTGTGGTTTCCTTGACCAGCACCAGTGGCCCGCCGTCGGCCGGGTGCTGGAGAATCGCATCACTGTGCCAGGCCACGTCGCCGGCGGTGTGGCGCAGAAAGTAGTCGTCGCCCAATTGCGCCCACAGTTGCTCGATATCGTCCGGGTCGGTACCGCCGCGGACGAGGATGTCCAGCGCCGCGCTTTGGGTCTGGCGGATTTGCTCTTCGCGATCGACCGGGTTTTCCAGGCCGCGACGCAAGGCGCGCTTGGTTTCGGTGTAGAGCTGGCGCAACAGGCTGGCGCGCCAGGAGTTCCACAGGGTCGGGTTCGTGGCGTTAATGTCGGCGACCGTCAGCACGTACAGATAATCGAGACGGGTTTCGTCGCCGACGGCCTGGGCAAAATCGTGGATCACCTGCGGATCGGACAAGTCTTTGCGCTGGGCCGTGGTCGACATCACCAGATGGTTTTGCACCAGCCAGACGATCAAGCGAGTGTCCCAAACCGGCAGCTGATGGCGCTGGCAAAAGGCTTCTGCATCTACTGCGCCGATATCTGAGTGGTCGCCGTGCCGGCCCTTGCCGATGTCATGGTACAGCCCGGCCAGGTAAATCAATTCGGGCTTGGGCAGTTTGCCCATGAGCTTGCTGGCCAGCGCGAATTTTTCTGACGCCTGGGTGTACTGCAACTTCCGCAGGTGTTTGATCAGGTTCAGGGTGTGAGCGTCGACCGTATAGATGTGGAACAGATCGTGTTGCATCTGGCCGACGATGAAGCCGAACTCCGGCAAGTAACGCCCGAGAATGCCGTAACGGTTCATCCGGCGCAGGTTGCGATGGATGCCGATCTTGCACTTGAACAGCTCGATAAACAGGCTGGTGTTACGAATGTCGTTACGGAAGTCGTCATCGATCAGGTGGCGATTTTCTCGCAGCAGGCGGATGGTGTCGGCGCGCACGCCTTTGATTTCCGGCTGTTGGGCCATCAGCACGAAAATTTCGAGCATGGCGAACGGCGTGCGACGGAATACGTTGTCGTTACGTGCCTCGATGTAGCCGTCGTGCAACTGGAACCGCGAGTTGATCGGCTGCGGCGGCGCTTCATCTTCCGGGGCGAGGATGACTTCTTCGAAGTGCTGGATGATCAGGTCGCTGAGCTGGGCAATGCTCATGACCACCCGGTAGTACTGCTGCATAAAGTTTTCGATGGCTTGCTTGGCGTCATCGCCGACGAACCCGAGCAGCCCGGCAATCGAGCGCTGGTGATCGAACAGCAAGCGATCCTCGGCACGACCGGCGAGCATGTGCAGCGCGTAACGGACTTTCCACAGGAATTCCTGAGACGAGGCCAACAGGGCGTTTTCGCTCTCGACCAGAAAACCTTCGCCGGCCAGTGCACGCAGGTTCAGCGTGCCGTATTCGCGACGGGCCACCCACAGAATCGTCTGGATATCCCGCAAGCCACCGGGCGAGCCTTTGACGTTGGGTTCCAGGTTGTACTCGGTGTCGTTGTATTTGTGGTGACGGGCCTTCTGCTCGGCACGCTTGGCCAGGAAGAAGTCTTTGCTCGGCCACATGTGCGCGGTGCTGGTAACGTCCAGCATGCGCTGGCGCAAGCGTTCAGGCCCGCAGATGGTGCGGCTTTCCATCAGGTTGGTGACAACTGTCAGGTCGGCGCGGGCTTCAACGGCGCATTCGTCCACCGAGCGAACGCTCTGACCGACTTCCAGGCCGATGTCCCACAGCAACGTCAGAAAACGCTCAATGGAATCGCGGAAAACTTCGTGGTCGGCGCTGTCCAGGAGGATCAGCAAATCGATGTCGGAATACGGGTGCAACTCACCGCGACCGTAGCCGCCGACCGCGACCAGTGCGATGTCGGCGTCTTCACTCCAGTTGAACTGCTCCCAGGCCTTTGCAGGATGTTATCGACGAACCAGGCGCGATCCTCGATCAGCCGGCGAATGTCGCGGCCGCTGCGAAAGCGCCCGTCGAGCACCTCGCGGGCCTGGCGGATCGCCTTCTTGAAGGCTGCGATCGGGCTTGCCTTCAGGGCCAGTTCAGCCTGGAACTGGCCGCGGTCGAAGAGTTCGGGATCCACCTGCGGCATCGATTGGCTTTCCTGTCTATCTATAAGGCTGAGAGCTGCGCGGCTGGGATCAGGCCGAAACGCGGGCGATGGTGTCATCGGCGCGCAAGGTGAAGATCTCGTAACCGGTTTCGGTGACCAGCAGGGTGTGCTCCCACTGTGCCGACAGCTTGCGGTCCTTGGTGATCGCGGTCCAGCCATCGCCCAGCACTTTGGTGTCGGCCTTGCCCTGGTTGATCATCGGCTCGATGGTGAAGGTCATGCCGGCCTTGAGTTCCATGCCGGTGCCGGCGCGGCCGTAATGCAGGATCTGTGGCTCTTCGTGGAACACCTTGCCGATGCCGTGACCGCAGAACTCGCGAACCACCGAGAAGCCGTTCTTTTCCGCGTGCTTCTGGATGATTTCGCCGATGTCGCCGAGGCGGCAGCCGGGCTTGACGATTTCAATCGCCTTGTACATGCATTCCTGGGTCACTTGCGACAGGCGTTCGGCCCAGACCGGCACGGTGCCGACGTGGAACATGCGGCTGGTGTCGCCGTGGTAACCGTCCTTGATGACGGTGACGTCGATGTTCAGGGTGTCGCCATCCTTCAACGGCTTCTCGTTCGGAATACCGTGGCAGACCACGTGATTGATCGAGGTGCAGATCGACTTCGGGTATCCCTTGTAATTGAGCGGGGCAGGGATGGCTTGCTGCTCGTTGACGATATAGTCGTGGCAGATGCGATCCAGCTCTTCGGTGGTGATGCCCGGTTTGACATGTTCGGCGATCATTTCCAGCACATCGGCGGCCAGTTTGCCGGCGACGCGCATTTTTGCGATGTCCTCTGGGGTTTTGAGGGTGACGGTCATACAGGCTCTCTTTGCGCTCGATGGCGCTTGTTGAAACGAAATGGGCGGTATGCGATCAATCTTAGCGGCCCTGAAAAACCTGATTCTATCAGACGATCAGCGCAAATCTGAGCCTCTGTGCATCGCATCTCTCTATAGATTGGCGCATTCTTGAGCGATTCCAAGGGGCGATTAAAGACGTGTGTCCGGTTTTGAGAATCCGGGTTCCGTTTTTTGCAGCCTTGTGGTATAAAATGCGCCGCTTTCCGGGGATGCCCCGAAAGGCTTAAATCCACACACGTGTCGACACGATGACCTGGGTGCCTTCAGCTGATGCTGCTGGTTGGTCATTGGGATACGTGGAGGCCAAACCCGACTTATTAAGGAACTATCATGTCCCAAGTCAACATGCGCGATATGCTGAAGGCCGGTGTGCACTTCGGTCACCAAACCCGTTACTGGAACCCGAAAATGGGTAAATACATTTTCGGCGCGCGTAACAAGATTCACATCATCAACCTTGAAAAAACCCTGCCAATGTTCAACGAAGCTCTGACTTTCGTAGAGCGTCTGGCCCAGGGCAAAAACAAGATTCTGTTCGTCGGCACCAAGCGTTCCGCTGGCAAGATCGTTGCTGAAGAAGCAGCACGTTGCGGTTCGCCGTACGTCGATYACCGCTGGTTGGGCGGCATGCTGACCAACTTCAAAACCATCCGTGCTTCCATCAAGCGTCTGCGTGACCTTGAAGTACAAGCAGAAGACGGTACGTTCGCCAAGCTGACCAAGAAAGAGGCGCTGATGCGCACTCGCGATCTGGAAAAGCTGGATCGTTCCCTGGGTGGTATCAAGGACATGGGCGGTCTGCCAGACGCTCTGTTCGTTATCGACGTTGATCACGAGCGCATCGCGATCACCGAAGCCAACAAGCTGGGCATCCCGGTYATCGGCGTWGTCGATACCAACAGCAGCCCGGAAGGCGTTGACTACATCATCCCAGGCAACGATGACGCAATCCGCGCTATCCAGCTGTACATGGGTTCGATGGCTGACGCTGTAATCCGCGGTCGCAACCACGTTGCTGGCGGCACTGAGCAGTTCGTTGAAGAAGCTCCGGTAGCAGCAGCTGAGTAACTGACGCCTTGGCGTTGACTCAGTAAGCAAAAAGGGGGCTTGGCCCCCTTTTTGCCACCTCGAAAACCGTTTGTCGGCCCCGCACTTGCAGAGCTGTAACGTGCAGCGGCTTACAACGGTGGTTCGGGAAGAATTGATCGCCCGTTCGATCGGGTGGAATGGTTGAAAACCTATCCAAGAGGATTTTGAAAATGGCAGCAATTACTGCAGCGTTGGTTAAAGAACTGCGTGAGCGTACCGGCGAAGGCATGATGGATTGCAAGAAGGCCCTGGAAAAGGCTGACGGCGACATCGAAAAAGCCATTGATGATATGCGTGCTTCCGGCGCAATCAAGGCTGCCAAGAAAGCAGGCAACGTGGCTGCTGAAGGCGCTATCGCTCTGAAAGAAGACGGCAAATCTGCTGTTCTGCTGGAAGTAAACTCGCAGACTGACTTCCTGGCCCTGCAGGACGACTTCAAGGCATTTGTTGCTGCTAGCGTTGAAAAAGCGTTCGCCGACAAACTGACTGACGTTGCTCCGCTGATCGCCGCTCAAGAGGCTGATCGCCTGGTACTGGTTGGCAAGGTTGGCGAAAACGTCAATATCCGTCGCCTGGTACGTGTTGAAGGTGATGTTGTTGGTGGTTACCTGCACGGCAACAAGATCGGTGTTGCAGTTGTCCTGAAAGGCGGCAACGTTGAACTGGCCAAAGACATCGCTATGCACGTAGCGGCCAGCAACCCAGAGTTCCTGCTGCCTTCGGAAGTTTCTGCCGAAGCGATCGAGCGTGAAAAAGCTGTGTTCCTGCAGCTGAACGAAGAAAAAATCAAAGGCAAGCCAGAAAACATCGTTGAAAACATGGTCAAAGGCCGTATCAGCAAGTTCCTGGCCGAAGCCAGCCTGGTTGAGCAGGCGTTCGTCAAGAACCCTGAAATCAAGGTCGGCGAGCTGGCCAAGAAGGCCGGTGCTGAAATCGTTTCCTTCACCTACTTCAAAGTAGGCGAAGGCATCGAGAAGCCAGTAGACAACTTCGCTGAAGAAGTTGCTGCCCAGCTGGCTGCTGCCAAGTCGTAAGACGGTTTTTTAAACTGTCGCCCTGAAGAGGCTGCCCGCTTACGCGCGCAGCCTCTTTTCAGATGGGCTACCAATTTTTTATTGGTTTCCCTTTGGAACTGGCTTACAAAGCCATGTTCCGATGGCGCTGAAGCAGCGCCAAGCTAGAGTGAGCGCAGCTGTAAACAGCTCGCAAAGAATTTTTTAAATACGCCGCAGGAGAGATTCGCAATGGCTCAGCAGGGCAGTGGTTATCAGGCTCGCTATAAACGCATTCTACTCAAGCTTAGCGGCGAGGCCCTGATGGGCTCGGAAGAGTTCGGGATCGATCCGAAAGTTCTGGATCGCATGGCGCTGGAAGTCGGCCAGCTGGTCGGTATCGGTGTTCAGGTCGGTCTGGTGATCGGTGGTGGTAACCTGTTCCGCGGCGCAGCGCTGAGCGCGGCCGGTATGGATCGGGTAACTGGCGACCACATGGGCATGCTGGCCACTGTGATGAACGCCCTTGCCATGCGCGATGCGCTGGAACGTGCCAATATCTCGGCCATCGTGATGTCGGCCATTTCCATGGTGGGCGTGACCGATCACTATGATCGTCGCAAAGCCATGCGCCACCTGAACGCCAAGGAAGTCGTGATTTTCGCGGCCGGTACCGGTAATCCGTTCTTCACCACGGATTCGGCAGCCTGCTTGCGTGCAATCGAAATCGATGCCGATGTCGTGCTCAAGGCTACCAAGGTCGATGGCGTCTACACCGCTGACCCGTTCAAAGACCCGCATGCCGAGAAGTTCGATCATCTGACTTACGATGAAGTGCTGGATCGCAAGCTGGGTGTGATGGATCTGACGGCCATTTGTCTGTGCCGCGACCACAAGATGCCGTTGCGCGTCTTTAACATGAACAAGCCCGGCGCCCTGCTGAATATCGTGCATGGCGGCGCTGAAGGGACCCTGATCGAGGAAGGCCAACAATGATCAACGAAATCAAGAAAGACGCTCAAGAGCGCATGCAGAAATCCCTGGACTCTCTGAACCA
>NZ_JBFUKU010000211.1:0-9450 GCF_056400685.1 Pseudomonas sp. P5_A12
GGGTTGCGTAGCGACCCTAATAATGGGTTGCGTAGCGACCCTAATAATATGCGGGCGCTGCGCACCCGAGCGGGAGCAAGCTCCCTCGCCACWGGTTATGCGGTGGTCAATCCTGGCAATTAGTCTTCGAAACGGATCGGGCATTTGTCAGCCCCTTCCAGCTTCCTCAACTCCTCCACCACCTGCGGCCGCGCCCGCCGCAACGTCAGGCTGCGATCCTGCTTCAACAGCCGTCGCGCTTCCTGATGCAGCATCTCCACCCCTGAATAGTCGATGAAGTTGATCTGCTGCGCCTCGATCACTACGCGCGCGCCGTGCAGGCGTTGCAGGCGCACTTGCAGGTAATGGCTGGCGCCGAAAAAGATCGACCCGCCTACCCGCAGAATGTCTTCATCCCCCTCGCGAGAATGCTGTACCCGCGGTTGCGAGGTGCGTTTGAGGTAGAAGAACAAGGACGCCAGCACCCCGGCGTAGATCGCCGTCTGCAACTCCAGCAGCAACGTGGCGACACAGGTCAGCGCCATGACCAGGAACTCGGCGTGGCTGACCCGCAACAAGGCGCGAATACCGCGATGGTCCACCAGTCCCCACGCGATCAGCAGAATGCTGCCGGCCATGGCCGGGATGGGGATGTGGGCGATTAACCCTGCACCGAAGATGGCAAACAGCGCCACCCACACCGCTGAAAAAACACCGGCCATGGGTGAGCAGGCGCCTGCGTCGTAGCTCAGGCCGGAGCGAGTGAAGGAGCCGGCGGACAGCGAGCCGGAAAAAAACGCCCCGATCATGTTCGATAGGCCCTGGGCTCTGACTTCCTGGTTGGCGTCGATCAACTGCTGCGAGCGCGCTGACAGGGAGCGCGCAATCGACAGACTGGTCACCAGCCCCAACATTCCCACCGCCACTGCGCTCGGCAGCAAACGCAGGATCAGGTCCAAATCCAGCGGCAACGGGCTGAAGGGCGGCAAGCGTCCGACAAACGCGCTGACCAACTTCACATGACCGAACATTGATGGCCAGAACCACACCAGCAGCCCGCCCAGAATCAACGTAATCAGCAAAGTCGGCCAGCGAGGCAACAACAACTTCAGGGCCGCGCCGACAACGACCGTCGCCAGGCCCAGCGCCAGTGATGGTTTATCCAAGGCGCCGAGGTGCTTGAACAGCATCAAGAAGCTGTCCAGCGCAGTGGCTTGGCTGGGCAAATCCAGCCCCAGCAGGTTCGGCAATTGCCCGATGACGATGACTACCGCAGCGCCAAGGGTGAACCCCAGCACCACCGAGTGAGAGATGAAATTCACCAGGGCGCCGAAGCGCAGCAAACCGAGCAACCACTGGAAAATCCCGGCGAGCAACGTCAGAAGCAGGATCAGGGTGACGTAGTCCTCTGACGCGGGAACGGCCAAGGGGCTGACGCTGGCATACAAGACGATAGAAATCGCCGCCGTAGGGCCGCAGATCAAGTGCCACGACGAACCCCAGAGACAAGCAATCAACACCGGGATGATCGCCGCGTACAAACCATATTCCGGTGGGAGCCCCGCGATCAGCGCGTAGGCAATGGATTGCGGCAACGCCAGAATTGCCCCGCTGAGGCCGACGATCAGGTCACGCCCGACGCTGGCGCGGGTTTGCCGGGGCAACCAACTGAGGAAGGGGAAGAGTGAATGGCGGCTGGGGAAGGCCATGGGTCTTCTCGGCTGGGGTTTTGCGCAAGAGTATCAGGACAGACGCTTTTCCGATCGTTCCCACGCTCTGCGTGGGAATGCCGCCATGGACGCTCTGCGTCCGCTACGGGATGTATTCCCACGCAAAGCGTGGGAACGATCATGCCTTACAACTTGGCTTTGACGGCTGGCAACGCGTCTTTACCATCTGCGGTTTTCACGCCATCGAGCCATTTATCCAGCACCGCCGGATTGGCCTTGATCCACGCCTTGGCCGCCTCCGCATTGCTGACTTTCTTGTTCACCACCTCAGACATGATGCTGTTCTCCATGTCCTGGGTGAAACTCAGGTTGGTCAACAGTTTGCCAACGTTCGGACAGGCTTCGGCGTACCCCTTGCGGGTCAAGGTATGGACGCTGCCGGTATCACCGAAATATTTCTCGCCGCCCTTCAAGTAGTGCATTTTCAGCTGCACGTTCATCGGGTGCGGGGTCCAGCCGAGGAAAGTCACGAATTTCTGTTTCTTCACCGCGCGAGACACTTCGGCCAGCATCGCCTGCTCGCTGGACTCGACCAGTTTCCACTGGCCCATGTCGAAATCGTTTTTCTTGATGATTTCCTGCAGCGAGATGTTCGCTGGCGCGCCGGAGCCAATCCCGTAGATCTTCTTGTCAAACTTGTCGGCGTATTTGTTCAGGTCGGCAAAGTCATGCACACCCGCGTCCCATACATAATCCGGAACCGCGAGCGTGAACTCGGTGCCGTCCAGGTTCTTCGCCAGTTGCGTAACATCACCCGTGGCCACGAACTTGTCGTAGAAGCCCTGCTGGGCCGGCATCCAGTTACCCAGGAACACGTCGACCTGACCATCCTTCAGCCCGCCAAAGGTAATCGGTACCGCGAGGGTGTCGACCTTGGCCTTGTAGCCCATGCCCTCCAGCAGAAACCCGGTGATGGCGTTGGTCGCGGCGATGTCACTCCAGCCAGGGTCGGCCATTTTCACCGTCTCGCAGCTTTGATCGGCATACGCCGATGCGCTGCCCAGAGCCAGAAGCCCGACCGTCAGTACTGTGGATAACCTTTGCATGGACTTCCCCTTAACATTATTGGTTTTGGCAGGGTTGTGGATAACGTGCTTTGCGCTCCAGATCATCAAGGTCGATGTGGTTGCGCATGTACTGCTGACTGGCGTCTACCAGCGGCTGGTGATCCCAGCTCTTCAGCTTGCCGATGGTCAGTGCGTCCGCAACAAAGCGCCGACGCCGCTGGCTGGCGAGCACTTGTTGGTGTATCGCCGGGATGTTCCATTTGGCGCGTGCTTCGGCCATAAATTCTTCGAAAAATCGAAGATGTTGCGGCGATTGGCTGAGTTCTTCCCGTTCGCGCGGGTCGTTATGTACGTCGAAGAGCAGGCACGGGTCGTCTTCGCTGTAGATGAATTTATAAGCACCGCGACGGATCATCATCAACGGGCTGATGGTGCCTTCGGCCATGTATTCGCCGAACACTTCGTCGTGACCGCCCTGCCCTTGCAGGTGCGAAACCAATGATCGGCCGTCCAGCGGCAAGCCCGGCTCCAGCGAGCCGCCGGCCAGTTCCACGAAGGTCGGTAGCAGATCGGCGGTGGAAACAGCGGCGCTGACCCGCCCTGCCCCGAACTGGCCTGGCGCGCTGATCAACAGCGGGACGCGGGCGGCCATTTCATACCAGTGCATTTTGTACCAGAGCCCACGCTCGCCGAGCATGTCGCCATGGTCGCCGGAGAACACGATGATGGTGTCGTCGATCAGCCCGGTTTCTTCGAGTGTTTGCAGGAGTTTCCCGACGTTGCTGTCGATATAGCTGCACGCACCGAAGTAGGCACGGCGCGCGTCACGAATCTTATCCACAGGCAGCGGCTTGTTCCACAAGTCGTAAACCTTGAGCAAACGCTGGGAGTGAGGATCGAGTGAGGTTTGTGCCGGGGTTTCGGGTATCGGAATGTCGGCATCGTCGTACATATCCCAGAAAGCTTTGGGAATCGTGTACGGATCGTGTGGGTGCGTCATCGAAACGGTCAGGCAAAACGGTTGGTCGCTGTCCTCGCGGATGTGATCAAACAAGTATTGCTGGGCCTTGAACACCACCTCCTCGTCGAAATCCAGCTGATTGGTGCGTACGCAGGGCCCGGCTTGCAGCACCGATGACATGTTGTGATACCAGGTCGGACGTACATCCGGCTCGTCCCAATTCACCGCCCAACCATAATCGGCCGGGTAGATGTCGCTGGTCAGGCGTTCTTCGTAGCCATGGAGCTGGTCCGGGCCGCAAAAATGCATCTTGCCCGACAGCGCGGTGCGGTAGCCGAGGCGACGCAGGTAGTGGGCATAGGTCGGTACGTCGGCGGGGAAATCAGCCGCGTTGTCGTAGGCGCCGATTTTGCTCGGCAACTGGCCGCTGACCAAGGTGAAACGCGACGGCGCGCACAAGGGGCTGTTGCAATACGCGGCGTCGAACACCACGCCTTCGGCGGCGAGGCGGCTGAGATTCGGTAGTTTGATTGGTGAAGGACCGTAGAACGGCAACATTGGCGCGGCCATTTGATCGGCCATGATGAAGAGAATGTTCTTGCGCTTCATGTGTTCGCGGCATTCCATAGTGAATATTTATGCGAGATTGCTGCGATCGAGCATGTTACCCGTGCGGTTTGCGGTAAAGCCCATGCCAGGCAATGACTAGGATTAGCCCAGCTTATGTATGACGCCCTTGGTGATCTTTCTCTAGACCTGCTTCGTGTCTTCGAAGCAGCAGCCCGTCATCGCAGCTTTACCGCTGCAGCGGTGGAACTTGGCACCACTCAGCCGGCGGTCAGTCAGCAGATCAAACGGTTGGAGGAGCAACTTGGAACTCGGCTGTTTGACCGCATCTACCGGGGCATTGAATTGACTGAAGCCGGGACTATTCTTTTCGAGCAGGTTCAACTCGGGTTGCAGAATATCGACGCAGGATTGAGTGCGATCAGTGCACAGCAGCAACATGAAGTGTTGCAGGTGGCTACCGACTTTGCCTTCGCGGCGTATTGGCTGATGCCCCGTTTGCACCGCTTTCATGCGGCCAATCCTCACGTCGATGTCAGCCTGGTCACCAGCGAGCGCAATCACAACATGCTGCGCACCGATATCGATGTGGCGGTGTTGTTTGGTGACGGGCGCTTCAAGCAGGGCGAAAGCCATTGGTTGTTCAGCGAAGAAGTATTTCCAGTGTGCAGTCCGCTGTTATTGAAGGATCGTCCCCTGCCCTTGCCGGCTCAGTCGCTGTTGGAGTTTCCATTACTACACCTGCGTGGCGAACACAGCAGCAACTGGTTTGACTGGAGCGGTGTGTTTCGCGAGTTGGGGATAACGTCGGCGCCGGCACCGGGGCAACTGCGCTTCGACAATTACACGCTGCTGATTCAAGCGGCGATTGGCGGCCAGGGTGTAGCGATTGGCTGGCGGCACCTTGTGGATAACTTGCTGGCGCAGGGTTTGTTATGTCGACCGATCGCGGAGTCCGCGATGTCCCGGCTGGGCTATTACGTGGTCTTGCCCCAGCGAAAACGGCGCGGGGCGTTGATTCAACAGTTTGTGGACTGGTTGATGGCCGAACAAGACAGCAGCGCACAATCGCTGAACGGCCTGGCGCTGCCCTCTATCCCTATCTAGGGTCGGCGGCGATGAAGTTCACATGTTCGCCAACGTGCAAATTCAGCTGTAGTTCATCGGCAATCCCTACGGCCACGCGGTTCAAGCGTTGCAGCGGTTCGGCCAAGCCCGGTTCAAGGCTGCTGCTGACATGAATGAAGTGCTCAATCGTCAGGCCGGAAACACCGCGAGGCGCATTGACCAGCGTCCAGTGCAAGGTACTGTTTTGCAGGGCTTCGCGGATTTCTTCGGCGGCGTGGCGTTGCAATTGATCCTCTATGTCCGGATCGTCCAGCAATTCAAAATCACCCACCAGAAACAGCCGCCTGATGTTCGCTGCCTGCATGCCCTCGATCAGCGCATCCACCGCCAGCACTTGTTCGACCGGACCCACCACGATGGTTTTTTCCACGTGTTCGCTGTTGAACGGCAACCCGGGTGCATCCAACAGGCAGATGACAGCCGAGCAGCCCGCCACACTTTGTTTAACGCGCTCCGCCTCGAACAGGTCGCCGGTTTTTGTTCGCAGGCCTGGGCGCGGTGCAAGCGCGGTCAAGTCATCAAGAATGGCGATCACTTCATGTTGGCGCCGCAGCATTTCAGCCATCAGCGCACTGCCGAGGCTACTCATGGCACCATAAAGCACCACTTTCACCACGGGGGTTTCGGCATTTTTCATGGCTGAAGTTCCTTGTTTCCTAGGTATATGGCGTGTGACCTGTGGGAAACGGTGAGGGTTCGACCGAGTTTTAGAGGGATTCAGATGCAGCAGATCAAGGGTTATCACGCCCATGTGTATTTCGATGCCAGAACAATCGATCAGGCACGGGCTCTGTGCGAGCAGGCGGCGCAGTTGTTCCCGCTGAAAATGGGCCGCGTGCACGAACGCCCGGTCGGACCGCACCCGGACTGGAGCTGCCAGCTGGCATTCGGCCCTGAACTCATTGGTGAAGTGCTGCCGTGGCTGGCGCTCAACCGCAAGGGGTTGGTGGTGTTCCTGCACCCGGACACGGGCGACGACTTGCTCGATCACACCGAGCACGCGATCTGGATGGGCGCGATCCGGCCGCTGGATCTGTCTATTTTTTGATCAGATAGTTTCTTCCGCTTCGCCGGGTAAATGCTCGTCCAGGTGCAGCCAGGGCAATCGGCTGTCGGTCCAGATGTGCCGCTCGGCTGGCGCCTGTTCAGGGTGGTCGAGGGTGGCGATGGTCACGTCGATGCTCTCGGGACTGAGGTGGGTCATAAACGCCAGTTGCGCCCCACAGTTCGGGCAGAAATAGCGCACGCCGATTGAAGAAGATTTGTACTGCGCAGGTGCGCCATCCACCCATTGAAAGGCTGACGCGGGCACAGTGATCCAGGTGGTCACGATTCCACCGCTGACCCGTCGGCAAATCGAACAATGACAGTGGGCGATGTCATGCAACGACCCGCTGAATTGATAGCGCAGATGTCCGCAGTGGCAGCCGCCTGTATGAATGTTGACCATGATGTTTCCTCCTGAGGTGCTTGTGCCGACGTCTTCGCGAGCAGGCTCGCTCCCACAAGTCTGTGACCAATGGAGATCCACTGTGGGAGCGAGCCTGCTCGCGATGGCCGCAACTCGGTCTACCTCCCTGCCCCGGTCCGACGACCGGTTACACATCCGCCTAATGCTTTCACCGGCGAAAGCTGGCTGAAAGCTTCCCCGATTAGGATCGCCTCACTGCCGGCAACAGACCGGTTGGCCAGTGCCAGTGTTTTATCGCTCGCACGGCCCATTAAACAACAACAATGGTGATCCTGATGTCCTCTGCTACCCGCCGCTTCGCTGTCATTCCTCCCGTACGCCTCGTGCTTCCCGTTCTGCGCTGACCCCAACCGGTTCGCCCATTTCCCCTAGCCGCGCTACGCCTGGAGTACTCCCATGCTGACTTTTCTTGGCTTTGCCATGGTCATCACGTTCATGTTCCTGATCATGACCAAGCGCCTGTCCGCGCTGATCGCCTTGATCATCATCCCGATCCTCTTCGCCCTGTTCGGTGGTTTTGCGGGGAAAATCGGCCCAATGATGCTCGAAGGCATCACCAAGCTCGCGCCGACCGGCGTGATGCTGATGTTTGCCATCCTCTACTTCGCCCTGATGATCGACTCCGGCCTGTTCGACCCGGCCGTGCGCAAGATCCTCAAACTGGTCAAGGGCGACCCGTTGAAAGTTTCGGTCGGCACCGCCGTACTGGCGCTCGTCGTTTCCCTTGATGGGGACGGCGCGACCACTTATATGATCTGCGTAGCCGCCATGCTGCCGCTCTACAGCCGCATCGGCATGAGCCCGCGGATCATGGCCGGTCTGATCATCCTCGCCGGGGGCGTGATGAACATGACCCCATGGGGTGGCCCGACCGCTCGCGCGGCCAGCGCATTGCATGTGGACCCGTCGGATATTTTCGTACCGATGATTCCAGCGATGCTGGCCGGTGTGTTGGCGATCCTGGCGATTGCTTACTTCTACGGTAAACGCGAGCGTGCTCGTCTGGGTGAATTGCACCTGATTGGCGATGAAATCGACCACAGTGAAATCACCGTTTCACAGTTCCCTGACGCGCGTCGCCCGAAGCTGATCTGGTTCAACGGCTTCCTGACCCTGGCCCTGATGTGCACGCTGGTCGCCGGCCTGTTGCCGCTGCCGGTGCTGTTCATGGTGGCATTCAGCATCGCGATGATCGTCAACTACCCTTGCCTGCAACAGCAGAAGGACCGTGTTGCGGCCCATGCCGGTAGCGTCTTGTCGGTGGTCGGCCTGATCTTTGCCGCCGGTATTTTCACCGGTATCCTGACGGGCACCGGTATGGTCGACGCGATGTCCAAAAGCCTGTTGGCGGTCATCCCTGAATTCCTCGGCCCGTACCTGGCGGTGATCACGGCGTTGGTGAGCATGCCGTTCACGTTTTTCATGTCGAACGACGCATTTTATTACGGTGTGTTACCAGTTCTTGCCGAAGCCGCCAGTCATTACGGTATAACCGCAGTTGAAATGGCACGTGCCTCGATCGTCGGTCAGCCCGTCCACTTGTTGAGCCCGCTGGTACCATCGACGTATTTGTTGGTGGCCCTGGCCGGTATTGAATTCGGTGACCATCAGCGCTTTACCCTGAAGTGGGCAGTGCTGGTGTGCATGTGCATACTGGTTGCAGCGTTGCTGATGGGGATTTTTCCGCTGTTCAGCACGTTATAACCAACGACTCACCATGACGGGTCCGGTCTTCGCAGTTCGAAGTCCGGGCCTTTCGTGGTTTAACACTCGCTCAAAGGAATACACATGGAATGGCTGACCAACCCTGAGATCTGGGTTGCCTTCTTTACCCTGACCGCCCTGGAAATCGTCCTGGGTATCGATAACATCATCATGATTTCGATCCTGGTCAGCCGCATGCCCAAGCACATGCAGGCGCGCACCCGGATTTTCGGTCTGGCGCTGGCCATGATCACGCGAATCTTGCTGCTGCTCTCGATCACTTGGGTCATGCGCCTCACGGCGGATCTGTTCGTGGTGTTTGGCCAAGGTATTTCCGGGCGTGACCTGATCCTGTTCTTCGGTGGTCTGTTCCTGCTGTGGAAGAGCTCGCAAGAGATGTACCACGCACTGGAAGGTGAAGACGAAACCAACGAAGAGCCGAGCGGTACGGGCGGCAACTTCCTCTACACCATCGTCCAGATTGCGATTATCGACATCGTGTTCTCGCTGGACTCGGTCATCACCGCGGTCGGCATGGTCTCTCACGTTCCAGTCATGGTCGCAGCGATCGTCGTGGCCGTGCTGGTGATGATGTGGGCGTCGGGCACCATCAGCGAGTTCATCGACAAGCACCCGTCCCTGAAGATGCTGGCGCTGTCGTTCCTGCTGATCGTCGGTACCGTGCTGATCGCCGAATCCCTGGACTTCCACGTGCCAAAAGGCTACGTCTACTTCGCCATGGCGTTCTCGCTGGCGGTTGAAGCGATCAACATCAGGATGCGCACCRCCATCGCGAAAAAGAGGAAGCAGCAAGATCCGGTAAAACTGCGCAAGGACATTCCGGGCCAATAACCCCGGCGTCTACGCAAAACCTGTGGGAGCGAGCCTGCTCGCGATGTGGCC
>NZ_JBFUKU010000212.1:0-9431 GCF_056400685.1 Pseudomonas sp. P5_A12
AAACAGGGTCCCGCCATCGGCCTGCTGCAACTTGCCACGCATGCCTTCCTTGCGCGCGCCGGTGAAGCTGCCGCCGCGATAGCCGAACAATTCGCTCTCGATCAGGCTTTCAGGAATGGCCGCACAGTTAAGGGCGACGAAGGCTTTTTCCGCCCGTTGACTGGCCTGATGCACGGCTTTGGCGAACGCCTCTTTGCCGGAACCGGTTTCACCATTGATCAGCAGCGGAACATCGCGCTCGAATACCCGCAGCGACTTGCGAAAATCCTCCTGCAAGGCGCTATCACCGATGCAGATGCCCGACAGCCGTGGACGCTCGGCAATCGTTGGGCTTTGCACGACGGGCACGGGAATGCTGCGCGGCTGCCCACGCAACACGGCAAACAGACTGCGGCCGTCGCGGGTGCGAAGTGGCCAACTGGCACTGGCACTCACACTGGCGCGACCGAGCAACTCATCCAGCGAACAGTCGAAAAACGCGTCCACCGGTTTGCCCAGCAAGCCACCGCGAATATGCCCCAGCAAGTTCAGTGCACTTTGGTTGACCGCGCAGATCCGCCCTTCCCCGTCGAACGCCAGCAGCCCTTCGCTGAACAACCCGACGGACTCGGCCTGCAAGTGAAAACGCAGCAACCATTGATTGTCGAAGCAACGCAGGAAATAACAGCTCTCAATCATCTTCGCCGACAGATTGACCAGGGCCATGGTGTGGAACTGGCTCTGGCGCGATACATCGTGGCGCGCCGAGGACACGTCGAGCACCGCCAGCAGTTCGCCGTGCGGGTCGAACACCGGGCTCGCCGAGCAGGTCAGGCCGGTGTGGCGTCCGCGAAAGTGTTCGTCCTGATGAATGGTCAGCGACTGACGCTCCACCAGGCAGGTGCCGATGCCGTTGGTGCCTTCGCAGGCTTCGCTCCAGTCCGCGCCGAGCCAGAGGCCGGCACGCTCGAAAATCTTCCGTTCGGCGGGTGCGGTGACGCAATTGAGGATCACACCCCGGGCATCCGTCAGCAGCACCGCGTGGCCGGCGCCGGAGAGCTGTTGGTGGAGGCTGGACATTTCATTGCCGGCGATGTGCAGCACTTGCTGCAAACGCTCGCGGCTTTCCAGCACGCGGCCATGTTCCAACACGGTGGGCGCCATGGTCAGGGCTGGGTCGAGGTGATAGTCCTCAAGACAACGCAGCCAGGAGCGGGCGATGGACGGATCGCTGCCGGGGCCGTGCAGGTGCGATTTGCCCTGAGTCACGGTCAAGACTTGCTGGGCATGGCGACTCAAATGGTTGTCGTGCATTTCTTATTATTCTCCCCGCAAGGTCTGGCTCGCCCCCGTGTAGCAGCTGCCGAAGCTGCGTCCGGCTGCGAAGCAGTCGTAAAATCTGTGTCCCGTATGCATGGCCGAAAACGAGGCGAGCGCTGCGCACTCGAACGCAGCCTTCGGCAGCTGCTACATGGAGCGCGAGTCCGAGCATCCTCCAGCCTAGCGTGCATTGCAATGCTGGCAAGACCGGTCAGTCACGGGCTGTGTCACAAGCGGTACAAAGTGTCACGCCAACTGTACCGAAACCGTCACAGGTGCCGCCCGCCGGTCCGACAAAAACCACGCAAGGCCTTGATTTGCCTGACCTGCAAGGCAGTGGCCCGACCTTTGCTCTACGCTTATACAGGCGCACATGCGCTCTCCCTTATAAGCACAAAAGCCAAGGAGAATCCCACCATGCGTTACGCTCACCCCGGTACTGAAGGCGCTATCGTTTCGTTCAAGAGCAAATACGGTAACTACATCGGCGGCGAGTTCGTCGCGCCTGTCAAAGGTCAGTACTTCACCAATACCTCGCCAGTGAATGGCCAACCGATTGCCGAATTCCCGCGCTCCACCGCCGAAGACATCGACAAGGCCCTGGACGCTGCCCACGCCGCTGCCGATGCCTGGGGCGCCACGTCCGCCCAGGCGCGCTCGCTGGTGCTGCTGAAAATCGCCGACCGCATCGAGCAGAACCTGGAACTGCTGGCAATCACCGAATCCTGGGACAACGGCAAAGCCGTTCGCGAAACCCTCAACGCCGACATCCCGCTGGCGGCCGACCATTTCCGCTACTTCGCCGGTTGCATCCGCGCCCAGGAAGGCAGCGCTGCCGAGATCGACGGCAACACCGTCGCCTATCACATCCACGAGCCACTGGGCGTGGTCGGGCAGATCATCCCGTGGAACTTCCCGATCCTGATGGCCGCGTGGAAACTTGCCCCGGCGCTGGCCGCCGGTAACTGCGTGGTCCTCAAGCCCGCCGAGCAAACCCCGCTGGGCATTACCGTACTGGTCGAGCTGATTGGCGACCTGCTGCCACCCGGCGTGCTGAACATCGTGCAAGGCTTCGGCAAAGAAGCCGGCGAAGCGTTGGCCACGAGCAAACGCATCGCCAAAATCGCCTTCACCGGCTCGACCCCGGTCGGCTCGCACATCATGAAATGCGCCGCCGAAAACATCATTCCGTCCACCGTGGAGCTGGGTGGCAAATCGCCGAACATCTTCTTCGAAGACATCATGAAGGCCGAACCGTCCTTCATCGAAAAAGCCGCCGAAGGCCTGGTGCTCGCATTCTTCAACCAGGGCGAAGTCTGCACCTGCCCGTCCCGCGCGCTGGTGCAAGAGTCGATCTACGACGAATTCATGCAAGTGGTGATGAAGAAGGTTCTGCAAATCAAACGTGGCGACCCGCTGGACACCGACACCATGGTCGGCGCCCAGGCGTCCGAACAGCAATTCGACAAAATCCTTTCGTACCTGGAAATCGCCAAGGGCGAAGGCGCCGAGCTGCTCACCGGCGGCAAGGTAGAAAAACTCGAGGGCAGCCTGGCGACCGGGTATTACATCCAGCCGACCCTGCTCAAGGGCACCAACAAAATGCGCGTGTTCCAGGAAGAAATCTTCGGCCCGGTGGTGAGCATCACCACCTTCAAGGACGAAGCTGAAGCCCTGGCCATCGCCAACGACACCGAGTTCGGCCTGGGTGCCGGCCTCTGGACCCGCGACATCAACCGCGCCTATCGCATGGGCCGCGCCATCAAGGCCGGCCGTGTGTGGACCAACTGCTACCACCTGTACCCGGCGCACGCCGCGTTCGGCGGTTACAAAAAGTCCGGCGTCGGCCGTGAAACCCACAAGATGATGCTCGATCACTATCAGCAGACCAARAACCTGCTGGTSAGCTACGACATCAATCCGTTGGGSTTCTTCTGATCGAACCTCCCGGCGACTTCGGTCGCCGGGAGGTGCTTGTTCCGGCAAGACTCTTTTTTGTGCAATGCATTCGGCCCCCGTCGGCGGCCGGATGCACGGTTGCACGCAAAAAATCGCAAAGCCCCCCCACGCCTTTGGTGAACACAGCGTCCGCGCTGAAAAACAACAATAAGAAAGGAATCCGCAATGGATCAGATCGGCAACTACGTGCTCTATCTCATCATGTTCTGCGCCGTACTCGGCGCCTTCGCGGCGATCTACAACAGCGACGAGGGACTTGGCAAAGAATTCATGGAAGGCATCCACGCCACGGGGCACATCTTCGTGCCGGCGGCGGGGATCATGGCGTCCATCCCCTACCTGACCGTGGTCATCGAAAAAGCTTTCGGCCCGTTCTTCAGCTCCCTGGGCGCAGACCCGGCGCTGGCGGCGACCATGATCATCGCCTCGGACATGGGCGGCTATCACCTGGCCTCGGCCCTGGCGGCCAGCAAAGAAGCACTGGTCATGGCGCTGATCACCGGGTTCATGGGCGGCGCGACCATCGTGTTCTCGATCCCGATGGGCCTGGCGATGCTCGACAAGCGCGACCACAAATACATGGCCCTGGGCATCATGTCAGGCATCCTGACCATCCCTCTGGGCGTGCTGATTGCCAGTGTCATCCTCGCGTTCAGCAACCCGCTGGTACGGGACCTGGTGTCGACCAACGGCGAAGCCACCTATCAATTGGCCCTGGGCCTGGGCAGCATCTTCGCCAACCTGCTGCCGATCCTGATCTTCGTCGTGGCCCTGGCCTTGGGCCTGCGCTTTTTGCCCGACCTGATGATCAAGGGCTTCATCATCTTCGGTCGTACCCTGGACGCGGCGATCAAGCTGGTGCTGGTGTTCTCCATCGTCGAGTACTTCACCGGCGTGTTCACCCTGGTATTCGGCAGCTGGGGGTTCCACCCGATCATCGCCGACGCCGAGGACCAGACCCGCGCCCTGGAAACCGCCGGCTACATCGGCATCATGCTGGCCGGCGCCTTCCCGATGGTCTACCTGCTGCGCAAATACCTGGGCAAACCGCTGGAAAGCCTGGGCAGCAAGATCGGCCTGAGCGCCGTTGGCAGTGCCGGCATGCTGGCCACTATCGCCAACATCCTGGCCATGTTCCGCCTGGTGCGCTTCATGCCGCCAAAAGACAAAGTGATCAACATTGCCTTTGGCGTGTGCGCGGCCTTCCTGCTGGGCGACCACCTGTCCTTCACCGCCAACTTCCAGCCCACCATCATTCTGCCGGTGCTGATTGGCAAGATAAGTGCAGGTTTCATTGCTGTGGGCCTGGCGTATTGGCTGTCGGTGCCCAAGGCCTTGCAACTGGAGGCCGAGGACCGCGCCGCCGGGATCATCGCCAAGGGCGAATACCTGGGCCTGCCGCTGCCGGAAACCCTGCACCCCGACGGTACCAAGGCAATGGCCTGAGTCCGCTGCATTGAAGTGCGCTGCCCGCACCGAGCGTGGCATGCTCAGCCACGGCCGGCCCCGGGCAGCGCACTGTCCTATTTGAAACGGAGACTGAGATGGCAAGTTTTTCCCATAGCGTGGGCGCCCAGGCCTACCGCTTCGACGACCTCAAGGACGTCATGGCCAAAGCCAGCCCGGCACGCTCCGGGGACTTCCTGGCTGGTGTCGCCGCGCAAAACGACGGCGAGCGGGTGGCGGCGCAAATGGCCCTGGCGGACATCCCGCTCAAGCACTTCCTGCAAGAAGCGCTGATCCCCTACGAGACCGATGAAGTCACCCGGCTGATCATCGACACCCACGACGCCAAAGCTTTTGCCACCGTCAGCCACCTGACCGTGGGCGGCTTTCGTGACTGGCTACTCAGCGACGCCGCCGATGAACAGACTCTGCGTGCGCTCGCCCCCGGCCTGACGCCGGAAATGGCAGCTGCCGTGTCGAAGATCATGCGCGTCCAGGACCTGGTACTGGTGGCGCAGAAAATCCGTGTGGTCACGAAGTTTCGCGGCACCATGGGATTGCGCGGCCGGCTATCCACCCGCCTGCAACCCAATCACCCCACCGATGAGCCCTCGGGCATCGCTGCGAGCATCCTGGACGGCCTGCTGTACGGAAACGGCGACGCGATGATCGGCATCAACCCGGCCACCGACAGCATCGCGTCGATCTGCGCGATGCTGGAAATGCTCGACGCGATCATCCAGCGCTACGAAATTCCGACCCAGGCCTGCGTGCTGACCCACGTCACTACGTCGATCGAGGCGATCAATCGCGGAGTTCCACTGGACTTGGTGTTTCAGTCGATTGCCGGCACCGAAGTGGCCAATGCCAGTTTCGGCATCAACCTGAATGTCCTGAAGGAAGGATATGACGCCGGTTTGAGCCTCAATCGCGGCACGCTGGGCCAGAACCTGATGTATTTCGAAACTGGTCAGGGCAGCGCGCTGTCGGCCAACGCCCACCACGGGATCGACCAACAGACCTGTGAAACCCGCGCCTACGCCGTGGCGCGTCATTTCAAGCCGTTCCTGGTGAACACGGTGGTCGGCTTCATCGGCCCGGAATACCTCTACAACGGCAAACAGATCATTCGCGCCGGTCTCGAAGACCACTTTTGCGGCAAGCTTTTGGGCGTGCCTATGGGCTGCGACATCTGTTACACCAACCACGCCGAAGCCGACCAGGACGACATGGACACCCTGCTGACCCTGCTGGGCGTGGCCGGCATCAACTTCATCATGGGCATCCCCGGTTCCGACGACATCATGCTCAACTACCAGACCACCTCGTTCCACGACGCCCTCTACGCCCGCCAGACGCTGGGCCTGAAACCGGCGCCGGAATTCGAACAGTGGCTGACCAAAATGGGCATCTTCACCCAGGCAGACGGAAAAATTCACTTCGGCGACAGCCTGCCCCCGGCCTTCCGCCAGGCGATGGCGCAATTGGGATGAGTGCTTTCATGGATAAACCACCCGTTGATCCACAGAACTCGTTGCTGGAATTGCGACGCTTGACACCGGCGCGAATTGCCTTGGGGCGCACGGGCACCAGCATGCCGACCAGCGCCCAACTGGATTTCCAGTACGCACACGCTCAGGCGCGGGATGCGGTGCATTTGCCGTTCGACCATGCGGGGCTCAGCTCACAACTGGCTGAACGCGGGCGTGCCAGTTTGCTGCTACACAGCGCCGCTTCGGATCGGAACAGTTATTTGCAACGCCCCGATTTGGGGCGAAAGTTGAGTGGTGAGTCGGCGCAGGCACTGCGCGATTACGCACTGGCCAATCCCGACGGTGTCGATCTGGCAATTGTCGTTGCCGATGGGTTGTCGGCGCTGGCCGTTCATCGCCATACCCTGCCTTTTCTGGCGCGGATGGAAGATCAGATTGTGAGTGACGGCTGGTCCGTCTCACCGGTCATTCTGGTGGAACAGGGTCGGGTCGCCGTAGCCGACGAAATCGGCGAATTGCTGGGTGCAAAAATGACGGTGATCCTGATCGGTGAACGCCCAGGACTTAGCTCCCCGGATAGCCTGGGTTTATATTTCACTTACAATCCAAAGATCGGCCTGACGGACGCCTATCGCAATTGCATCTCAAATGTGCGGCTCGAAGGACTGAGCTATGGCATGGCGGCACATCGATTGCTGTATTTGATGCGCGAGGCCTGTCGCAGACAGTTGTCAGGGGTCAATCTCAAGGACGAAGCGCAGCTTCAGACACTGGATTCAGACGCAGGAGCTGACATGAAACGCAACTTCCTGTTGGGTCAAAATGATGCCTGAACCGATTCTGCATTGCGTTTCTGCGCCGGTTTCAGGCAGGATCGACGAACGGCCGCCACGGGTTTCCCATCGCCGTCAATGCAGTAAGACAGCCACTTGAAGACGAGACCTAACATGCGGATTATTCAAGCGACCCTCGAACACCTGGACCTTCTGACGCCATTGTTCGTGAAATATCGTGAGTTTTATGGGTCCCTGCCTTACCCGGACTCGTCGCGTGCCTTCCTCGAAAAACGCCTGCGCCGCAAAGAATCGGTGATTTACCTGGCGCTGTCCGATGATGACAACAACAAACTGATGGGTTTCTGTCAGCTGTATCCAAGCTTTTCTTCGCTTTCGCTTAAACGCGTTTGGATCCTTAACGACATTTATGTCGCCGAAGATGCCCGTCGCCAATTGGTGGCCGACAACCTGATCCGCACCGCGAAGAAAATGGCCAAGGAAACCAATGCCGTACGCATGCGTGTTTCCACCAGCAACAACAACGAAGTCGCGCACAAAACCTATGAATCCATCGGGTTCAAGGAAGACACCGAGTTCAAGAACTACGTACTGCCGATCAGCGACAGTCTCTGACTCACACCGGCCCTCTGTGGGAGCGAGCAGGCTCGCTCCCACAAAAGCCCTGAATCAACCATCGGTCTACCGCGACACCCCCCTCTACAAACTGAACGCTCTTTTCACGCGTCAGCCCGTATAATCCCGATCTTTCCGACTTGTAAGAAAAACTACACCCCTATGTAGTCTTACGCGATGTCATCCGCACAGGCCTGCAGAGTCGGGCCGTCACCACAGGTGCCCCTATGGATTTCAACCCGATCGACATTATTCTGCATCTCGACGTTTACCTCGACATGCTGGTGACCAACTACGGGACCTGGATCTACGCCATTCTGTTTCTGGTGATTTTCTGTGAAACCGGCCTGGTGGTGATGCCGTTCTTGCCGGGTGACTCCCTGCTGTTCATCGCCGGTGCCGTTGCGGCCGGTGGTGGCATGGACCCCGTATTGCTGGGCGGCCTGTTGATGCTCGCGGCGATTCTGGGCGACAGCACCAACTACCTGATTGGTCGAACGGCAGGCGAAAAACTGTTCAGTAACCCGGACTCGAAGATCTTCCGGCGCGACTACCTGCAACAAACCCACGACTTTTATGACAAGCACGGTGGTAAAACCGTAACGCTGGCGCGCTTCATGCCGATCATCCGCACCTTTGCACCGTTCGTCGCCGGCGTCGGCAATATGCCTTACCCGCGTTTCTTTTTCTTCAGCGTTATCGGCACGATCCTTTGGGTCGGAGGCCTGGTGACCCTCGGTTACTTCTTCGGCAACGTACCGTTCATCAAGCAAAACCTGTCGCTGCTGGTGGTGGGTATCATCCTGCTGTCGCTGGTTCCGATGCTCATTGGCATGGTCCGCAGCCGCCTCGCCAACGCCGCGTCCAAACCCCAATCGCGCTGATCCGCGATGTGGTCGCTCAACGCCTGGCGCCGCCAGCGCACCCTGGCCAAGCACCCGATTGCCGACGACATGTGGCAGCGGGTGCGCCATCACCTGAGCTTTCTCGACGGCATCAGCGCCACTGAAGACCAGTGGTTGCGCGAAGCTTGCGTGTTGTTCCTTGAAGACAAACACCTGACTGCCCTGCCCGGGGTTGAACTGCATCAGGAGCAACGCCTGCTGCTGGCAGCGCAGGCGCAATTGCCACTGCTGAACCTGGGCGATTTGAACTGGTATCAGGGTTTCCACGAAATAATTCTCTACCCCGACGACTTCCTCAGCCCCCAACGCCATCGCGATGCCAGCGGCGTCGAACATGAGTGGGACGGCGAACACAGTGGCGAGGCGTGGCAGCAAGGCCCGATCATCCTCGCCTGGCCGGGCGTGATGGCCAGTGGTGGCTGGGAAGGCTACAACCTGGTCATCCACGAACTCGCCCACAAACTCGACATGCTCAATGGCGTTGCCAACGGCTTGCCGCCGCTGCACCCCGACATGCGGGTCAGCGACTGGGCCAAAGTGATGCAAGAGGCCTACGACGACCTCGACCGGCAACTGGAGCGCAACCCGGACGCCGAAACCGCGATAGATCCCTACGCCGCGGAAAACCCCGCCGAGTTTTTTGCCGTCACCAGCGAATACTTCTTCAGCGCCCCGGATTTACTGTTCGAGGCTTATCCGGGGGTCTATGAGCAGCTCAAGCTTTTCTACCGGCAGGATCCACTGAGCCGGTTACGGCAACTTCTGGCGGCAGACCCGGTCTATCAGGCACGCGACTAAAGTCTCTACGACCCTTGGTACGTAGCATCCACGGCGGAATATGCCTATAATCGCCGCCACTTTTTGGTCAATCCGGCCAAGTATCTTTGGTCAACTAACGGGGGCACCGCCCAATGAGCTAC
>NZ_JBFUKU010000213.1:0-9356 GCF_056400685.1 Pseudomonas sp. P5_A12
TTTCGGCTTCGAGCCCGACACCCTGTCGATTGCCAAGGGCCTGACCTCCGGCTATATCCCCATGGGCGGCCTGGTGCTGAGCAAACGCATTGCGGATGCGCTGGTGGAGCGGGGCGGCGTGTTTGCCCACGGCCTGACCTATTCCGGGCACCCGGTCGCGGCGGCGGTTGCACTCGCCAACCTCAAGGCGTTGCGTGATGAAGGCATTGTTCGCACGGTGAAGGAAGATACCGGGCCGTACTTGCAGCAGATCCTGCGTGAAGTGTTTGGCAACCATCCGATGATCGGAGAGATCCAGGGAACCGGTCTGCTCGCGGCCATGCAGTTCGCCGAGGACAAAGACACACGCAAGCGCTTCGACAATGAAAATGACCTGGCCTGGCAGTGCCGCACCTTTGGTTTTGAAGAGGGTGTGATCATCCGCTCGACACTCGGCCGCATGATCATGGCGCCGGCACTGGTAGCAACGCGCGCGGAACTCGACGAACTGGTGGACAAGACCCGTCTCGCGGTAGACCGCACCGCACGGATCGCGGGAAAGCTGTGAAGTGAGCGGTTTTCCACCCCCGCGCAAGGGGTGGAGAACCGCATCGTTACATCGCCCAGCGTGCACATAGGGCAGTCCACTTTTCAACGGATAACGGTATCGATTTCATCGGATACCGCGGCGTCCTGCATGCCCATTTCCAGGAGTCAGCAATGAATACAATAACAAACGTGGCCGATACTCCCTCCCATCATTCCCCATCGCAACCCACTTCATCGCGTAGGTTTCGACAGCCCCTGGGACTCGTCGGACTGGTACTTTTCGGTCTGGCATACATGGTCCCGCTGGCGGTGTTTACAACCTATGGCCTTGTCACCCAGATGACCAAAGGGCACTTGCCCACCGCCTACCTGCTGACCCTTGCGGCCATGTTGCTGACCGCTTACAGCTATGGACGCATGGTCCAGGCGCACCCCTATTCAGGATCGGTTTATACCTATACGCGCAAGGCATTTGGCGCGTATTTCGGCTTTATTGCCGGTTGGACCTTGTTACTGGATTACATCTTCTTGCCGTTGCTCAGTTATCTGCTGATCGGCATCTACATGTCGGAATATTTTCCCGCTGTGCCTACTTCCGTGTGGGTGCTCGGTTCAATTGCGCTGGTCACCGTTTTAAATCTGGTCGGCATCGAGTCCATCACTCGGGTCAACTGGATACTCGTGGTTGCCCAGTTGGTCTTCATCGTTGTGTTCGTCGCGTTATCGCTTCACAACCTGAGTGGGTATTCCGCCCCGGTTTCGCTGCTCGCACCTTTCCATCATGAAGGTTTCAGCGTCCCGCTGATCATGGCGGGTGCTGCGGTGCTCTGCCTGTCGTTTCTTGGCTTCGATGCCGTGTCGACCATGGCCGAGGAAACACCCAACCCGCGAAGCACTATTCCGCTCGCCATTATGGTGGTGTCGTTGTTCGGGGGGCTGTTGTTTCTGCTGGTTTCGTATTTCGCCCAGATGGTGTTTCCGGAATGGAACAGTTTCGCTGACCCTGATTCAGCCTCAGTGGACGTGATGCGCCGCGTCGGCGGTGAACTGCTGGTGACTGCATTTACCGCAACCTATGTAGCGGGCTGTTTCGCTTCGGCAATGGTCTCCCAGGCGAGTGTCTCGCGCGTGCTGTTCGCGATGGGGCGCGATGGTGCATTGCCGAGCGTGCTCGGCAAGCTGGTCACGAAAAAGCGCGTGCCGGCCACCGCGATCATGCTGGTCAGCCTGTTCTCGCTGATTGCCTTGTTTATCACCCTGGATACCGTCGCCAACATGATCAGCTTCGGCGCGCTCTTCGCGTTCTCGGCGGTGAACCTGGCAGTGATCAAGCATTACCTGGTCGACCAGAAACTGCGCGGCACACGCAACTACCTGATATACGCGGCGCTGCCGGCCCTGGGGTTTCTCAGCACCATCTGGCTGTGGACGAGCCTTTCCGGTATGGCGTTCACGATTGGTCTGTGCTGGATGGGCTTGGGGCTGATTTGTTTGTTGGGTGTCACGCGTGGGTTCAGGGTGAAGATGCCGGACTTGCAGATGGCGGAGTGATACATCCCAAAACACGCAGGTTTCGACAACAGGTCATTGCGGTTTGAGTCGGCTCGATGACCTGTACCAGATCAATAACAACTGACCGTGTAGACGGTCAATGTGGGAGTACAACGTGTTCGACCTTAATTACTGGCAGCAGCGTGTTGCCCGCCAATCCTTCATCGACACCGCCCTGATCGGCGGCCAGCCAGTGTCGTCGATATCCGGAGCGACATTCGACGCCATCAACCCTGCGACCAATCAATTGCTCGCGCGTGTTGCCGCATGCGGCGAAGAAGACGTCAACCTGGCAGTGCGCTCCGCACGCCGGGCTTTCAATGCAGGCCCTTGGCGGCGTATGTCCCCCGGCGAGCGCAAGAAAATCCTGATCAAACTTTCCGAGTTGCTGATGGTTCACCGCGAAGAGCTGGCGTTGCTCGATTCGCTGAACATGGGCAAGCCGGTGATGGATGCCTACAACGTGGATGTGCCTGGCGCCGCCCACGTCTTCGCCTGGTACGGTGAAGCGCTCGACAAGGTTTACGATCAGGTCGCGCCTACCGCCCGGAATGCGTTGGCCACCATCACGCGGGAAGCCTTGGGGGTAGTTGCCGCAGTAGTGCCATGGAACTTCCCGCTGGACATGGCTGCGTGGAAACTGGCGCCTGCATTGGCGGCCGGCAACAGCGTGGTACTCAAGCCCGCCGAGCAATCGCCATTTTCGACCCTGCGTCTGGCTCAGCTTGCCTTGGAAGCAGGCATTCCAGAGGGCGTGCTGAACGTGGTACCGGGCCTGGGCGAGAGGGCCGGCAAGGCACTGGGGTTGCATCCGGATGTGGATTGTCTGGTGTTCACCGGCTCCACTCAGGTAGGCAAGTACTTTATGCAGTACTCGGCGCAGTCCAACCTCAAGCAGGTCTGGCTGGAGTGCGGCGGAAAGAGCCCGAACCTGGTGTTTGAAGACTGTCAGGACCTGGACCTGGCTGCGGAGAAGGCCGCCTTCGGTATTTTCTTCAACCAGGGTGAAGTGTGCTCGGCCAATTCCCGCCTGTACGTGCAGCGTTCCATCCATGACGAATTTGTTGAACGGCTGATCAGCAAATCGCGTGCGTGGATGCCCGGTGATCCACTGAACCCTGGGAGCGCTGCTGGGGCAATCGTCGACAGTGAGCAAACCAGCCGAATTATGAAAGCGGTCGCAGAGGCACGTATTGACGGGGCCAGGCTGCTGTCCGGTGGCGAGCAATTGAGCATCAATGGTTCTTCAAACTTCATTCAGCCGACGATCTTTGGTGACGTGACCAGCGGCATGCGCATTTCACGGGATGAAGTGTTCGGTCCGGTTCTGGCGGTCAGCGCTTTTGACACTGAGGAAGAGGCGGTGCAGCAAGCCAATGACAGCATTTACGGACTGGCTGCGTCGGTGTGGAGCGATGATCTGAACCGCGCACACCGTGTGGCCCGTGCCTTGAATGCCGGGACTGTCTCGGTCAACACCATCGACGCGCTGGACGTGTCGGTGCCGTTTGGCGGAGGCAAGCAGTCAGGCTTCGGTCGCGATCTATCGCTGCATTCGTTTGATAAATACACACAACTGAAAACCACCTGGTTTCAGTTGCGTTAAGTACGGATGTGAGCGGGTCGCGTATCAGACAATACGCGACCGCTGATATCAAGGGCAGGCTCGATCAACACGGATCGGGCCGGCCACTATTGAATCGCCCCTGGTTTTGTAGTCACTACCTAATCTCATTACGGCCGAACCACCGGCCGCTCTTGGTCCAGAGTGTGTAAAAACGCCTTCGCAAACATGTGCGCTGAAGTCGCAGTGCACACCGAGCACGGAACGACGGGTTCGACGCTGGGAGCATGAAGCCGTATTGGAAGAAATGCAGGACAGGCTGCGCAATGCGCCGGAGATGATGCGAATCCGTAAACGGACGGTGGAGCATCCCTTCGGGACGCTTAAACAATGGATGGGTGCAACGCATTTCCTGACSCGAAAGCTGGCCGGGGTAAGTGCAGAGATGAGSTTGAACGTGCTCGCCTACAACTTGAAACGGGTCATGAAAATCGTTGGAGCCAATGGTTTGATGAAGGCGCTGTCGAGCGGAAAAGGTTCGTTCTGGATGACCTGGATAGCTGTAGAAGCTTGCTGAAAAGCTCCGATGCGATACTGATCAACTATGGTGCCTTAAGCGAAATCACTCAGCGAACGGCCGTCGGCTCTTCGCGCTGACAAGGCCCGAATGCGTTTTTACACATTCTGGACCGAAAGCCGCCCGTTTTTTTATAACGATTATCAGGGGAGCCCCGCGTCTATTTGCACTCTAGACGCGGGAAAGGCGTTACTTGCGAACGTTCTGGTACAGCATCAACCGTGACGTTTCATGCATGGCGCGGGTCAGCTCTGACAGTCGTTTGAACTCTTCGGGGTTTTTGTCGGCGACGTTGTCCAGCGGCGTCAGTGAGGCCAGGTCATGCAGACTTGGCGAGCTGCCGTCGTGCTCCATCTGAACCATGTAGTGTTGAGTTACACCGGCAATCAACGGGAACGTACCTTCGCGCAATACCAATGGCACCACGCGTTCGCCTTCGGGCGCGGGCTGTTGGATATCACGGCCCATGCCGCTGTTGCGGAACTCAAGGCCGGCCATACCCGCTACGGTTGGCAGCAAGTCCACCAGGCCGACTGCTTCCTCGACAGTGCGCGTCCCGATCATGCCTGGCGCGTGGATGAGCATCGGCACCGCGTTGCTTTCCAGGCCCAGTTGCTCGTAGGCCGGTGCCAGGAAAGGGATCTGGGCGATACGGGTGTTGTGGTCGCCAAACATCACGAAAATGGTGTTTTCGTACCAGCCGCCGGCCTTGGCGATTTCCATCAAGCGTCCGATGTTGAAGTCCAGCAAGCGCACGGCGTTGTATTGCTCGACACTGCGCGAGCCTGCGGCCTGGACTTCCTCCAGGGTAGGGTGCTTGACCTCGAATCCGTCATTGCTCTTTGGAATCGTGAAGGGGCGATGGTTACCGGCCGTTTGTACATAGGCGAAGAACGGTTTGTCCTTGGGCAGCGCTTGCAGGATCTGGTCGGTTTCCTTGAACAGATCCAGATCCGAGATGCCCCAGACATCCACCACCGGGGATTTCCAGTCCCGCTCGTCGAGCAGGCGAACGCCGTCGATACTTTGCTTGATCAAGGCATTCATGTTGGCCCAACCGGAGTTGCCGCCAATGGTGTAGATCTTCTCGTAGCCGGTGAAGGCATTGACCAGCGTGTTTTGGTTGGTGATCAGTGGATTACGCGTCGCGGTTTCCTGTCGAGTCACGTCAGGCACCCCACTGATGCTGGCCCAGACGGTTTTTGCGGTACCCGTCACCGGGACATAGAAGTGCTTGAAGAACCAGCTCTGCGTGGCCAGGCGATCGAGATTTGGCGTTGGATTAATCGGATTGCCGTAGGCCCCAACGGCGCTGGTGCCCAGCGACTCAAGCATGATGAACATCACGTTTGGCGGTCGCGAGCCCGGTATTTTGTAGGGTTGTGGCGCCTGGTGGCGGACGAAGTCAAGGGTCTGCGGGTCGGGTTGGTCGACGCCCAGATAGTTGGCCATGACCGCGTAATGTTCGCGCACTTGCGCTTCGTCATAGCGTGACTGGCCGACCTTGACGGTGTCGTAGAAGAAAATCACCGGGTTCAGGCCCAATGCGGCGATCTGGTTATTGCCCGAGAAGAACGCATCGCTCCAGCGCAGCGGCACAGGGTTTTCAAAGTTCAGATGCTCGACACGCCCCAAAATACCCAGCAGCACCAGCACGACCATCAACGCACTGCCCCACGTCGCGGAGAACCGGGAAATGACTTCGCGGGGACGGTCCAGCGTGACGCGCTCCAGTCGCACCAGGGCCAGTGTCACGAACGCGACTGTGGCCAGCCAAGCCAGTGAAATCCAGATAACCGGGTAGGTTTGCCAGACCATATCACGGGATATTTGCGCATCGTCGATGAAGCGCAACACCGTGGCGTTGATCCTCACGCCCAGGTACGCGTAATGGCCAAAATCGATGATGTAGATCAGCAGCACAGCGCTGAGGAYGGCGACCAGGTACACGCGGGCGATGCCGCGAACGAGGCGGCTGCTGATCAGGTTCCAGCGAGGGATCCAGGCCAGCAACGCCAACGGCAGCATGACTAGAATGGCCAGGCGCAAATCGAAACGAAAGCCGATGCCCAGGGTGGTCAGGACGGCGTTATCGGCGCTCAGGGCTTTGGCGTCGAAACCGGAAAAGCCGAAAAAGAACACCACCCGCAACAGTGCAAACAGCACAAACGCGATCGCTGTTGCGCCCAGCCAGTAATGCAAACGTCTCGATTTCAGCCAGCCCATCGATGTTTCCCTATTAAGAGTTTCGTTAAATTTCAAACGGATTTGTTTCGAATCGGGCTGCGCTGCGTGATCAGCCGGCGATACGCCCAACGCGTCGCCAGCACCAGCAAAGCCAGGCAGCAATACAGGCCCAGCAGCGGATCAATCAAGTAATCCCAATAGTTATGGGAAGGTTTGAGCCCGGCGATAAAGGTCAGGGTCGCGCCGGTCAACATCACGACGGCCAGGTAATTGCGCAGGTAAAACGCGCCAAACGTAAGCATTGCGATGACAAACAGCAGGGGGCGCGGGCTGAAACCCCGCCGGTAAGGATCCAGATCACTCAAGCCCAGGGTTGCCGGGTACAGCACCAGGGCCATCACGGCGAAGAGGATCAATACGCCGATGTGATCCTTCTGCGCAGGCGGCAACATCTCCAGTCGACGCAAACAGCCCCACCCCATGAACACCAATGAGGTGATCGCAAGGTCATCAATGTGGCTGCGCAAGTAAGCGGCCAGCGACAACCCGCCCAGCGGTATGAAGCTGGCGGCCAGCAATGCCAGCAGCAGYGCGATGCGCCAGACTTTGTTCAGACCAAAAGCCGGCAGTACCAGGAAAATGATCATCGCGAAACTGAGATGGGCTTGCCATAGACTAATCATTTGAGACGCTCGGACAGCCAGGCATCGTTAAAGGTCACGTGTTTGATGAAGGTGTTGTTCCAGGAATAAACCAAGTGATACATCCCGTCGGGACTGCGGATGAAGTACGGGTATTCATATTCAAACTCACACTCCTCGCTTTTACAGACACGGTTGTCGAGGTTGTCGAGGAATTGCGCTTCCAGCGGTTGGCGGAGCTCACCACTGGAATCGCGGAACTTTTTCCCGATGATTTCCTTGTAGGCGAGGGGTGAGTACGGATCGCCCTCGGGATCCGGTGATTTGTCCAGATCGTGCACCAGGCGCCAATCGACCATTTTCGCATCGGTGAGATAAAGGCTCAGCTTGAAGCGCCCCTCCTGCAGATCATTGAGCGCTACCAGCATCCCGTGTTCGGGCGTCGCAACGGCCGCCAAGGAGGAATTGGGGTTTGAAGGATCGAGCGGAAAAGGTTCGCTCCAGGTTTGCCCGGCATCCTCGGTGCGGCTCGCCAGGACTCGGTGATGGGTGTTGCCGGCGTAGCGCAACAGGGCGATACCGCGCTGACCGTCCAGCGGCACGACAGCAGGTTGCAATGAATGATTGCCGTGGCTGATGCGGTATTTATCGATCACTTCACCGTCTGCGCTCAAGTACAGGTACTCGGCAAACTTGCCCAGAAACTCGTGGTAGACCGGCAATCCGATGGAGCCGTCGACATGAAACACCGGTGCCGAGCGGACCAGGGTACTGATGTTCAGAAAGGGTGAAGTGATCAGTTGGCGCGGTGCCGACCAATTCACACCAAAGTCGTCTGAAACCATCACATTGACCGCGCTACCGGCCCAGCCGCCCATGGATACGGAGACGTAGAACAGCCACAGGCGATTGTCCGGCGCGAGTGCAATGACCGGGTTGCCGAGTTTGCGAATGTATTTTCGAGTACTTTGCTGGGTCGAATCCCGGGTCGCCATGACCTGTTCCTCCCCCCACTCGCCAGTGCTCACGTTGAAACGGGCGGAGCGCACCTGCACATCGGCTGCGCCTTCGCGAGAGCCGGCGAACCAGACCGCCATCAGGCTACCGTCAGGCAAGGCAGTTATCGCCGAGGAATGTACGAAGTCCACCAGTCCGGAGGAGGCGAAACGGCTGGTATAAATGGGCTTGGCCGCTTCATCTGTCACAGCTGGAACCGGGCTTATCAGGGCAAAGGAAGAATGCTTGGGGGCAGGGTGGGTGAGCCATGCGCCCGCGAAAAGGCAAGCAAGGGCAAGGTAAACACCGAGGGCAGGGAGGCGGGGGAGCTTTATGCGCATAATTTAGGCTTTGGCCTCTCATGGCCCGATAAACCGCACAAGCTAACACTCGCTAGTACAAGTTCGGACTTTATGATTTTCAATTATGTAAGCAGTTATGTATAGCTTGCTTCCTTGTCGGCGAACGAATACGGATTGAGTCGCTGAGACAGGCCGCTTCCGTTGTGATGGCAGGATTGGTCCTTGCGTCTGGGCGCATTTTTGATGAATGCGGTTTCATCTCTCAAATGTGTGCAGCCTTCAGCGGCCCATCGCTATGACGCGCCCTCCCACAAAGGTAAGTTGTGGGAGGGCGTCCTCGTGATTGCGTCAGATTGAGCGACTCAGGTCTGTCAGTCAGCCACCGCTTCCTCCGCTATCCGCTTGATAGCCGTTGCCGACTCAGTACCTGCAGCGGGCTTGGCATCCGCAGGCTTCAAATCCTTGGCAAATGTCCCATCCACCTCGCCTTTGAAGAAATTCTTGCCGTAGATCAACAAGCACAACACCACGCCAATCCCGAATGCCCAGCTAGCGCCCTTGATCGCCAATACCGCGCCGATCACACCCGCGATACCCAGGTCGCGCTGGCTACGGGCTTCGAGGATGCCCAGACGCACACTCACATAACCCTGGATCAGCAACGTCAGCGACAGCGCAACGCCGAGAATCGGCTGTACCAGCGTCACCACCGGCAACAGCAGCAGACCGGTGTTGGTACCCCAACGGAACGAGCCCACGCCGCCGATGATCGACTTCATCGCCTTCGGACCGCCTTTGAAGCGTTCGATCACCACCACCAGCATCGCCGCCCATTTCGGGCCGCACATGGCGACATCCGGGCCGAAGATGCTCATGAACGCATTTCGCGCGCCGAAGATCAGGTGAGCGCGATCGGCGTTGTAGTCGACGACTTCATCAGTACGGACAGTTTCTGCCTCATCGAGCAGCGATTTCGCACTGAGCACGTCGCCAAAGACAATGATGTACAC
>NZ_JBFUKU010000214.1:0-9350 GCF_056400685.1 Pseudomonas sp. P5_A12
TCAGTCGATTGTCCAAGTGACCTTAGGTCGGTCTCCTGGACTCTCTCCTCATCAGGCTAATCACGGTTTTTGACCCGGCTTTTTGCCGGGTTTTTTTTGCCAGTGAATCTGGCTTTACCTTCACACTAATCAAATCTTCAGGCGCTGCAAATTCGATGGCGCGGGCAATATCAAAAGAATATCACTTGGCAAAAGAAGCTCCAGCAGCCTCAGGCCAAACCAATGTACAAATAGCACTTGAGAATCAATCGCACAGTCTCTAAGCTGCGCCTGCGTCATGGAGGACGCCCCCTCTGCACCCCGCAATTTCCCTCGGTTTCCCCCCTGCCTTGCGTGTAAAGTAGCCGCCATAAAATCATATTCAGGAACCGACTATGACCGCGGCCAAATCTTCCTTCGACATCAGTGCAAACTTTGATAGCGGCAACATCGAAGTGCTGGATATCAGCAATCCGCTTCAAGCGTTGCTGGCCATCAAACCCGACACCCGCAGCCAGCATTTTCAATGGTTCCACTTCAAGGCCAGCGGCCTGCATGTCGGTCAGGAGCATTGGTTCCGCCTGAACAACGCCAGMAAGTCTTCGTACAACAAAGCCTGGGACGGTTATCAGGCCGTTGCCTCCTACGACCACGTCAACTGGTTCCGCGTACCCACCATCTTCGAAGGCGACTGTTTGCGCTTCAGCCTTGAAGCCACCGCCACTCACGCCTGGTTTGCCTATTTCGAACCTTACGGCCGTGGCCGTCACGACTGGCTGATTGAACAGGCCCTGACCAAGGCCGGCACCGAACTGCTGGCAACCGGCAAGAGTGTTGAAGGTCGAGACATCCAGCTGCTGCGCAAGGGCACGGGCGCCGAAGGTCGACGCAAGGTCTGGATCATTGCTCAGCAACACCCCGGCGAACACATGGCCGAGTGGTTCATGGAAGGCGTGATCGAACGCCTGGAAAAACACGACGACCCGGTGTTGAACAAACTGCTGGCCAGTGCCGACCTGTACTTGATCCCGAACATGAACCCGGACGGGGCCTTTCATGGTCACCTGCGCACTAACGCCATGGGCCAGGACCTGAACCGCGCATGGCAGAGCGCCAGCCAGGAGATCAGCCCGGAAGTCCTGTTCGCTCAACAGCAGATGGAAAAGTATGGCGTCGACCTGTTCCTCGACGTCCACGGTGATGAAGAAATCCCGTACGTGTTCACCGCTGGCTGCGAAGGCAACCCGGGCTATACGCCGCGTATCGAAAAACTTGAAGAGCACTTCCGCAGCCATCTGAAACACCTGACCAAGGATTTCCAGACCAAGCATGGCTACACCCGCGACGAACCGGGAAAAGCCAACATGACTCTGGCCTGCAACAGCGTCGGTCAGAAATTCGACTGCCTGTCGTTGACCCTGGAGATGCCGTTCAAGGACAACAACGATTCACCGAACGCGCTCACGGGTTGGTCCGGCAAGCGCTCGAAGCAATTGGGCAAAGACGTGTTGACCACCATCGCCGACATGGTCGACACCCTGCGCTGATCACCCCCCCCTGTACGTACGGCTCCTGTAGCAGCTGGCGAAGCCTGCGTCCGGCTGCGCAGCAGCCGTCTATCAAGCTCCTCGGTTGACCTGGAAGACCGAGGTGTTCGATTTTACGACTGCTKCGCAGCCGGACGCAGGCTTCGCCAGCTGCTACATGAGCCAAACGCAACCTTCGCTAACTGCTACAAGGATCAGCTGCGATCCTTGCCCCGCAACATGCTGTCCAGCACCTCATCTCGCCGCACCCAACCGTGAAACAATGCCGCCGCCAGGTGCAGCAGCACGGTGAGAAACAGCAGATACGCCAGATACCCATGCGCCTTGCGCAGGAACGCGAACACCTGTGCATTGGCCGGGAGGATCGACGGCAACTGGAACGAGTTGCTGATCATCACCGGGTCGCCCGCTGCCGACATCATGGCCCAACCGAGCAACGGCAACACCAACATCAAAACATACAGCAAGACGTGCGAGGCCTTGGCCGCCAGTGCCTGCCAGCTCGGCAGATCCGCCGGCAAGGGTGGCTGTCGGGTGGAAAAGCGTACGAACAAACGAACAATCACCAGCAGCAAAATCGCGACGCCCAAAGGCTTGTGCAGATGGATCAACCACTCATGGCGCTCTGACACCGAGGCCACCATCCCAGCGCCGACAAACAGCATCGCAATGATCATCAGCGCCATCAGCCAATGCAGCAGCCGCGCCAACGGCGCGAAATGGTTCGGTTGAGTGCTCATTGTTGAGCCTCCTGTTTGGCGGCGGGCAACTGACTGACTTCACTGGTGCGGCGCAAGTAGGAATTGGCGTAACCCGCTGAACGAGCCGCGAGCAACGGGTCGTCGGAGCCTTCGATGCCGCTGGGCAACACGAGCGGATCGTAATTGATGTCGCGGCACTCGCCATTGAGTTGTGGCTGCGTACGTTCAAGCACCAGCGTGCCGGCGTTCAGCACTTTGCGACCGTCGGGCCAGGCCTTGCTGGCGTCGTTGACCGGGTCCCCCGGGTCCGCCAGCGTGATCATCAACTGCCAGCGCAGCGGCCCGGCCGACAAGCGCTGAACCAGGTCTTTCTCAAGAAAATCACTGCCTTCGGGTGCTGTGGCACCCAGTGCATCCTGCGCCACCGGCACCATGTTCCAACGCACGGCCTGGCGTTGACCGGCTGCGTTTACCAGATAGAACGCGTTGACGCTGTTGTAAGTCTCCGTCGCATAACTGGCCGACGGCTTGGCGGTTTTGATCCAGGCCAGGAACGGCGCCGACTCTGGATGAGCACCGAAGAATGCCGGGGCCGCCTTCGGGTCGGGTTTACCGGTGGCCGGATCCGGCGACTGGGCTTGCTGCAACTGATAGAACGCCTCAGGCGTGCCCACCGGGAACACCGGCATGCTGTTCATCCCGGTACGCCACTGCTGACCGTTGGCTTGGGTGAAACGCAGCGCCAGGCTGCGAATGGGCACGGCGCTGTCCGGTGCGTACGGGTTGCCGGCGGGTAACGCGAATCGCCCGACCACCGGCGTCTGGGCTTCGCTGAAAACCTGAGCGCTGGAATAGCTGCGTGCCTGGTCGGTGCTTTCGAAATGGCCGATCACGCACACGCCTTTTGCGTGGTTACGGCGGAAACCCGGGTGCACGCCGTTATTCTTTTCCAGCACGTTTATCAGCGCTCCTGGCGTCAACCGTCCTGGGTCGAGTGTGCCGTTGACGTAGGCAAAGGCACCCGCCAGCGCGGCGACCACTACCGCAATGCCAGTCAAACGCAGTGTCAGGCTTGCGGCACTCAGCGGTGGCCGGGTGGGCGGTGATGAGCGATCTACCATGAATAACTCCAGGGCCATCGGCCACAAGTGAGAAGAATCAAGCAGACGTACCCCACCGTGCGTTATTCCATCGCCGGGTGTTTATTTTTGCAGGCGTGGAATAACCTCGAATGCCGGGCGTCTTTCTAGTCCCAGCGTAGTGACTAGCCAGAACTTCATGAACGATATCGACGAACAACTCAGAGAAGTCATTCCCAGGCTCCGGCGTTTCGCCGTTTCGCTCACGCGCAACCCCAGCAGCGCCGACGATCTGGTGCAGTCGAGCCTGGAGCGAGCGCTGTCGAGTTGGGCTGACAAACGCCCTGAGGGCGACCTGCGTGCCTGGTTGTTTTCGATTCTGTACCGGCAGTTTCTGGATGCCCACCGCCGCACCCGTCGTTATGCGCGAATGCTCGAATTCTTTACCGGCCGCGACGACGCACAGCCGTCGGTCGAACGCACGGTGATTGCCCAATCGACGCTGCAAGCCTTCGATCAACTCACCACCGAACAGCGCGCGCTGCTGCTTTGGGTGTCGGTGGAAGGTTTGAGTTATAAAGAAGTCGCCGAGATTCTCGACGTCCCTACCGGCACCGTGATGTCCCGCCTGTCCCGCGCCCGCCAGGCCTTGCGCCAGCTCAGCGACGGCGAAATCACCAGCCCTTCTTTGCGGATACTCAAATGATCAGCATGCCCCCGAGCGAGCGTGACCTGCACGCTTACGTCGATCACCAACTCGACGACGCCGACCGACGCCTGGTCGACACCTATCTGGCCAACAACCCGCAAATGGCCGCGCAAGTGCGCGCCTGGCAGCAGGACGCTCAACAATTGCGCGCTGCGCTGAGTGGTGCTCTGCAACAACCGGTCAATCAGGAGCTTGACCCGGCGCTGATTCGCCAACGCCTTAGACACCAGTCCCGTCGACATCTGGCCAGTGCGGCGGTGCTGTTGCTCGCCGTCAGTGTCGGTGGGTTGAGCGGCTGGCAAGCGCGCGAGATGACCCTGCCCGGCGCCCCGCCGCCGATGACCGATGCCATGCAGGCTTATCGCCTGATCGCCCAGCAAGGCATCCTGCCGGCCGACTATAAAGTCAGCGCCGACGGCGACATGCAGGGTTGGCTCGACCGTTATTTCACCCGCGCCAACCGCCTGCCGGACCTGTCGGGCGCCGGCTTCAAACCGGTCAGCGGTCGTTTGCTCAGCACCGAACAAGGGCCGGCGGCGATGGTGGTTTATGAAGATCAGGGCGGGCACAAGATCAGCTTTTACGTGCGACCACCGGGACCGAAAAACAACTTGCTGCCACGGGGCAGTCGCAGCGATGGAGAGTTGCAGGCCGAGTACTGGTCTGGCAGCGGCTACAACTATGCGATGGTCAGCCCGAGCGACACACCGGCGGCGCAGATGCTCAAGCAAACCGCGCAGTTCTGACATCCCCTTGTGGAGATCCCTTGTGGGAGCGGGCTTGCTCGCGAARACGGTGTGTCAGTCGGTATAGATGTGTCTGACACACCGTYTTCGCGAGCAAGCCCGCTCCCACAGGGTTCTGCGATTACTTGTAGAGGGTGTTCAGCCTTGCCCAAACACCTGCGAAGGCCGACGCAGCAGCGGATCGAAGGGATTAATCCGCGGCCCGATCATTGCGGCTTCGCGCTTGAGCATTTCCACCACCGTCGGCAATCGATCCGGTCCAAGCCGATCACTGACCGTCGCCACACTTAACGCCGCCACCGCCCGTCCCTCTCGATCCAGAATCGGTACCGCCACCCCGGCCATCCCTTGCAGCACACCGGTGTTGCGCCCGGCATAACCCAGCGAGCGCACGTTCTCGACCTCCGAGCGCAGGAACACTTCGTCGTAAAGATGGAAATCCTTGAGTCGCGGCAAGTTGTAGCGAATCACCGTGTCACGCTCCTCTTCCGGCAGGAACGCCAGAATCGCCAGGCTGCCCTGACCCACGCCCAGCGCCACTCGCCCACCGATATCGCCGGTGAACGTGCGGATCGGAAACGGCCCTTCGCTGCGGTCCAGGCAGATCGCGTCGAAACCACTGCGCGCCAGTAAAAACAACGAGTCGCCCAACGAAGCCGATAGCCGCAGCAGCGACGGCCGCACCAGTTCGCGCAGGTTTGCGGTATTGCCCGCACGCGCTGCCAAGGCAAAAAAATCCAGGCTCAGGCGATAGCGCTTGCTGCGCACATCCTGCTCGACCATGCCCTCGTCCATCAGGCTGCGCAACAAACGGTGCGTGGTCGGTTGCGACAAGCCGATGCGCTGCGCCAGTTGCGTCACGCGCTCCCCGCCCTCGACGGTGTCACCGAGGCTGCGCAGCACGGCAAACAAGCGGGAGACCGCACCGACACCGACTTCATTTTTGCTTTCATTCCGCTCAGTGGAATCAGACATGTAATTTCCAGATAATTAATTTACTCACTGAATGAATGTGAAAATAGTCATCGCTTCAGTGAAATAGGCCATTGAGCCCATCCTAGTCTTCGTCCTAATCTGCGTCCACAGGGGCGATTCGAACAACAGCGGCAGCCGACTCCAGTCGAGCGCCAACGCACCCAGCAAGACCTTTTCGTATCTGCCCATACAAAAAAGCGCGCCTTCGGGTGACGCATAACAATCTCAGGTGGAGCGCAGTCATGGCTTTTGTGCAACTTGAAGGACTCGGCAAACGTTACGGTGAAATCGACGCCGTCGTGGCTACCAACCTCTCGGTGGAGAAAGGCGAGTTCGTGTCCTTGCTCGGTCCGTCCGGATGCGGCAAAACCACCACTCTGCAAATGATCGCCGGCTTCGTTGAAGTCACCAGCGGTCGCATCCTGCTCGACGGCCGCGACATCACCCATGCCAAACCCGCCAGCCGTGGCCTAGGCGTGGTGTTCCAGAGCTACGCGCTGTTCCCGCACATGACCGTCAAGGACAACATCGCCTTCGGCCTGCGGATGCGCAAAGTGCCCGCCGCCGAGTTGCAACAGCGCGTGGCTCGGGTGCTGAAACTGGTGCGTCTGGATCAACATGCCGAGCGTTATCCACGCGAGCTTTCAGGTGGTCAGCGCCAACGTGTGGCACTGGCCCGGGCGTTGGTGATCGAGCCACCGGTGTTGCTGCTCGACGAGCCGCTGTCCAACCTCGACGCCAACCTGCGCGAAGAAATGCAATTCGAGATCCGCCGCATTCAGCGCGAAGTCGGGATCACCACGCTGATGGTCACCCACGACCAATCCGAAGCGCTGTCCATCAGCGACCGCGTGGTGGTGATGCAGGCCGGGCGCATCACGCAAATCGACGCGCCTTACACCCTTTACGAACATCCGCGCACCGAGTTCATTTCCGGTTTCGTCGGCAAAGCCAACCTGCTGCCCGGCGAGCGTGACAGCGCGGGCGTGGTGCAAGTACGCAGTGGCGGCGAGCTGACCCTGAGCCTGCGTCCGGAAAAAATCGATCTGCGCGAGCGAGATCACGGGCGTCTACAGGGCAAGATTGCCAGCCGTTTCTTCCTCGGCAGCCAATGGCTGTATGGCGTCTCCACGACCMTGGGCGACATCAGCGTGGTGCGCCGAAACGACGGTTCGACACCGCTGAACGAAGGCACGGCGGTCGGCCTCGACTGGGATGCAACGCTGCTGCGGGTGCTGAGTGTCGACGAGGTGTCGGCATGAGTACGTTGGCCGCCGTTCGCCAGGGACGTCAGGGCTACTTGTTGTCGGCACCGGCCCTGGCGTTGTACGTCAGCCTGCTGGCCATCCCGTTGCTGCTGACGCTGGTGTTGTCGTTCAACGTCTTCGACTACAGCTCGGGGATCAATAGCGACGCCTATACCCTCAGTCATTACAGCAGCCTGCTGGGCGACCCGTACTTCTACGAGATTTTTCTGCGCACGATGTGGATCAGCGGCCTGACCACCCTGCTTTGCGTGGTGATCGGCGTGCCCGAGGCCTACATCCTCAGCCGCATGGGCGCACCGTGGCGTTCGATCTTTCTGATCTTGATCCTCACGCCACTGCTGATTTCGGTGGTGGTGCGGGCGTTCGGCTGGAGCCTGTTACTCGGCGCCGATGGCCTGGTCAATCAAACCCTGCAAGCCTTCGGCGGTTCGCCGATGAAGCTGTTGTACACGCCGTTCGCGGTGGTGATTGCGCTGGTCCACGTGATGCTGCCGTTCATGATTATTCCGGTCTGGACCTCGCTACAGAAACTCGACCCTGCTGCCGAACAAGCGGCGATGTCCCTCGGCGCCAGTCACTTCACGGTGATGCGTCAGGTGGTTCTGCCGCAGATCATGCCGGGCTTGCTGTCGGGCACCTTGATCGTATTCGGCCTGGCCGCCAGCTCGTTTGCCATCCCCGGTCTTTTGGGTGGGCGTCGCCTGAAAATGGTCGCCACGCTGATCTACGACCAGTACCTGTCGGAGCTCAACTGGCCGATGGGCGCGGCGATTGCCGTGGCGCTGCTGTTGCTCAACCTGCTGATCATGCTGTCGTGGAACCGGATGATCGAAGGCCGCTACAAGAAGTCATTGGGATAACTCGTCATGTCCAAGAACGGTCCTTTCGCCCTGCTGTTCCATGCCCTGGTGGTGCTGTTCATGCTCGCGCCGCTGGTGGTGGTCTGCCTCGTTGCGTTCACCCCGGAAAACACCCTGAGCCTGCCGACCACAGAGTTTTCCCTACGCTGGTTCCGTGCGGTCTTCGAGCGCGCCGACTTCGTCGATGCGTTCTACAACAGTTTGGTTCTGGCGTTCTGCGCCGCCAGCCTGGCGACTCTGATTGCGGTGCCTGCGGCCTTGGCGATCACCCGTTACGAGTTTCCGGGACGGGACTTTTTCAACGGTCTGTTCCTGTCGCCCATCATCATTCCGCACCTGGTGCTGGGCGTTGCCTTGCTGCGTCTGTTTGCGCTGATGGGGGTCAACGGCAGCTTCATCTGGTTGATTTTCGCTCATGTGCTGGTGATCACACCGTATGTGCTGCGACTGGTGCTGGCTTCCGCCATTGGCCTGGATCGCAGCGCCGAACACGCGGCGCAATCCCTCGGCGCCGGACGCTTCACGCTGTTCCGGGAAATCACCTTGCCGATGATTCTGCCGGGCGTCGCGGGGGGCTGGTTGCTGGCATTCATCAACAGCTTTGACGAGGTCACGCTGTCGATTTTCGTCACCTCGCCGGCCACGCAAACCCTGCCGGTGCGCATGTACGTGTACGCCACCGAATCCATCGATCCGATGATGGCGGCGGTGTCGGCTCTGGTGATCGCGCTGACCGCGCTGACCATGATTCTGCTTGATCGGGTCTACGGCCTTGATCGGGTGCTGGTAGGAAAACAATGAGGTCGCCATGGCTTTGCTGAAACGACTGGCCGAGAGCGACCGCCCGGCCGTGAACTTTACCCTCGACGGCCAACCGGCCACCGCCCTGCTCGGCGACACCCTGCTGACCGCGGTGCTGACCTGCAGCGACCACCTGCGCGGCAGCGACTTCAGCGCCGAACCCCGCGCCGGGTTTTGCTTGATGGGCGCGTGTCAGGACTGCTGGGTCCGCCTGGGCGATGGCCGGCGCGTGCGCGCGTGCTCGACACTGCTTGAGACCGACCACCACATCACCCGCGAACCGGGGCGTTGCCTATGAACACCTCTTTCATCTGCAACCCCGCAATCCCCTGTGGGAGCGAGCCTGCTCGCGATAGCGGACCGTCAGTCACCACCTATGTTGAAAGTACCGCCGCCTTCGCGAGCAAGCCCGCTCCCACAGGTGTTTGGCGTCAGTCACAAAACCTGCGGACGACACAGATCCAATGTGGGAGCGGGCTTGCTCGCGAAGGCGGCGGTACTTTCAACATAGGTGGTGACTGACGGTCCGCYATCGCGAGCAGGCTCGCTCCCACAGGGGATTGCGGGGTTGCAGATGAAAGAGGTGTTCATAGGCAACGCCCCGGTTCGCGGGTGATGTGGTGGTCGGTCTCAAGCAGTGTCGAGCACGCGCGCACGCGCCGGCCATCGCCCAGGCGGACCCAGC
>NZ_JBFUKU010000215.1:0-9348 GCF_056400685.1 Pseudomonas sp. P5_A12
ATTAATTCTGCGCGCTTTTAGTGGACACACTAAAGCTGTAGCTTACAGAAAAAGGCATTTTTGGTCTACCGCCAATGAGCCCGAAAGGCTGGAGAATGCGACAGGTCGTCGCTTGGCGGGGTAAAACCGGGTTCAAACGCAGGGCTTGAACCCGATTTCGGGCGCATCTTAACGCAGATCGAGCACGTCTTGCATGTCGTAAAGGCCTGGCTCACGACCATCCAGCCACAACGCAGCACGCACCGCGCCCTTGGCGAAGGTCATGCGACTGGACGCCTTGTGCGTGATTTCGACACGCTCACCGTCGGCAGCGAACAGCACCGTGTGATCACCCACGATGTCACCGGCACGCACGGTGGCGAAGCCGATTGTCTCGCGAGCACGAGCGCCGGTTTGGCCTTCACGACCATAAACCGCCACTTTCTTCAGATCACGCCCCAGCGCATCGGCAATCACTTCACCCATACGAACGGCGGTGCCGGACGGCGCATCGACTTTGTGCCGATGGTGGGCTTCAGTGATTTCGATATCGACATCATCACCCAACACGCGAGCAGCCGTGTCGAGCAACTTCAGACAAAGATTGACGCCGACGCTGAAGTTGGCGGCGAAGACGATCGGAATGTCCTTGCCCGCTTCGGCCAGCAATTGCTTCTCTTCAACGCTGAAACCGGTGGTACCGATAATCATCGCCTTGTGATGCTTGCGACAGAACGCGAGATTCTTCAGCGTCACCGTCGGGTGTGTGAAGTCGATCAACACGTCGAACTCGTCAACCACCCGATCCAGATCACCCGACAATGGCACGCCGATACGACCCAGCGCAGCCAACTCACCGGCATCTGCGCCAACCAGCGAGCTGTCAGGACGATCAATGGCAGCCGTCAGACCGGCACCAGGAGTTTGCTGAACCGCTTCGATCAGGGTTTTGCCCATGCGCCCGGCGGCGCCCATCACTGCAATACGTCGCATGCCTGTCTCCTTACAAATCGCCGAAGAAGCGCTTCACGCCTTCAAACCAACCGGTGGTTTTTGGCGAATGGCTGTTGTCGTCCGCCAGGGAGCTGCGGAACTCCTCCAGCAATTCACGCTGACGACGCCCCAGGTTGACCGGGGTTTCGACCGCCACACGGCACATCAGGTCACCCGCACCGCCGCCGCGCACTGGCGCAACGCCTTTACCGCGAACGCGGAACTGCTTGCCGGTCTGGGTCCCCTCGGGGATTTTCAGTTTGACTCGACCATCGAGGGTCGGAATCTCCAGCTCGCCGCCCAGCGCCGCATCGACAAAGCTGATCGGCACTTCACAGAACAGGTGCTTGCCGTCGCGCTGGAAGATCGCGTGCTCGCGCACATTGATCACCACGTACAGGTCGCCCGTCGGCCCACCCTGAGCGCCCGCCTCGCCTTCGCCGGACAGACGAATGCGGTCACCGGTATCGACACCGGCCGGCACCTTCACGGAAAGGGTTTTGTACTCTTCGACACGACCTTCGCCGTTGCAGGAGTTGCACGGATCGGAAATGATCTTGCCCTGGCCGTGACAGCGCGGACAGGTTTGCTGCACCGAGAAGAAACCTTGCTGCATGCGGACCTGACCGATACCGCCACACGTCGGGCAAGTGACCGGCGAGGAGCCTTTCTTGGCACCCGAGCCGTCGCACGGCTTGCAGTTGACCAGAGATGGAACACGGATATTCACGGTGGTACCGCGCACCGCCTCTTCCAGATCCAGTTCCAGGGTGTAACGCAGGTCGCTGCCGCGCTGGGCACCGCCACGGGAACCGCCACGACCGCCACCGAAGAAGTCACTGAAGACATCGCCAAAGATGTCAGAGAAGTTCTGACCACCGAAACCGGCACCGCCGCCACCCATGCTTGGGTCGACACCGGCATGGCCGTACTGGTCGTAGGCCGCGCGCTTGCCGGAATCGGACAGCACTTCGTAGGCTTCGTTAGCCTCCTTGAACATCTCTTCCGACGCTTTGTCATCGGGATTACGGTCCGGGTGGTGTTTCATCGCCAGGCGACGGTAGGCCTTTTTCAGGTCCGCCTCGCTTGAGCCACGCTCAACACCCAATACTTCGTAATAGTCACGCTTTGCCATAAGTCTTTGCACTCTTGAGGACGTCCGGCAAACCTCTCCTGAGCCTTGCCAAACTCGTTGAGCCCCAATACAGGCCCGGACCCAACTCACGTCAATTCAACGATCCTGGTCTTTGATTCATTGCGGTACTTTCGGCTCGAAAAGCAGGAGCATTCCCGGCCATACCCAGCATCCGAGCGCTGTCGCATGCTGTAAAAATTCGCTAACTCCAGACACGCCAACGCGGGAGCAAGCTCCCGCGCGGCGACATCCTACCAGTCACCGCCTGAAGGCAGTCAACCGGGCGACCAACAACTTACTTGTGGTCTTTGACTTCTTCGAACTCGGCATCAACAACGTCGTCAGCCTTTTCAGCTTTTTCGTCGTGCGGTGCCGCGCCTTCAGCAGGCTGGGCCTGTTCGGCGTACATCTTCTGCGCCACTGGAGCAGAGACTTTCGACAGCTCTTCAACCTTGGCTTCGATTGCAGCTTTGTCGTCGCCTTTAACAGCGGCTTCCAGAGCAACAACAGCCGCTTCGATTGCAGTCTTCTCTTCGGCGGTCACTTTATCGCCAGCGTCAGCGACCATTTTGCGCGTCGAGTGAACCAGCGCATCGCCCTGGTTGCGAGCGGTTGCCAGCTCTTCGAACTGGCGATCTGCGTCGGCGTTGGTTTCAGCATCGCGAATCATCTGCTGAATCTCTTCCTCGGACAGACCGGAGTTGGCCTTGATCACGATCGACTGAGTCTTGCCGGTGGCCTTGTCTTTGGCGCCTACGTGCAAGATGCCGTTGGCGTCGATGTCGAAGGTCACTTCAATTTGTGGCACGCCACGTGGTGCTGGTGGAATCTCGGCCAGGTCGAACTTGCCCAAGGACTTGTTCTGAGCCGCTTGCTTACGCTCACCTTGCAGCACGTGAATGGTCACAGCGCCTTGATTGTCATCGGCAGTCGAGAACACTTGCGATTTCTTGGTAGGAATCGTGGTGTTTTTCTCGATCAGCGCGGTCATCACGCCACCCATGGTTTCGATACCCAGGGTCAGCGGGCTGACGTCCAGCAGCAGAACGTCTTTCACGTCGCCAGCCAATACCGCGCCCTGGATAGCAGCACCCATGGCAACAGCTTCGTCCGGGTTCACGTCTTTACGAGCTTCTTTACCGAAGAACTCGGTCACCAGCTTCTRAACCAGTGGCATACGGGTCTGACCGCCAACCAGGATTACGTCGTTGATCGCGCCAAYGTCGATACCGGAGTCTTTCAGAGCGATGCGGCAAGGTTCGATAGTGCGTTGAACCAGGTCTTCTACCAGCGCTTCGAGCTTGGCGCGGGAGATTTTCACGTTCAAGTGCTTAGGACCGGTAGCGTCTGCAGTGATGTACGGCAGGTTCACGTCGGTCGACAGAGCAGACGACAGTTCGATCTTGGCTTTTTCAGCGGCTTCTTTCAGGCGCTGCATGGCCAGCGGGTCACCTTTGAGGTTCATACCGCTTTCTTTCTTGAATTCGTCAACGAGGTAGTCGATCAGACGAATGTCAAAGTCTTCACCGCCCAGGAACGTGTCACCGTTGGTGGCCAATACTTCGAACTGGTGCTCGCCATCGACTTCAGCGATCTCGATCACGGAAACGTCGAAAGTACCGCCGCCCAGGTCGTAAACGATCACGGTGTGATCGCCCTTCGCCTTGTCCATACCGTAAGCCAGAGCGGCCGCGGTTGGTTCGTTGATAATACGTTTAACGTCCAGGCCCGCGATGCGGCCGGCGTCTTTAGTGGCTTGACGCTGGCTGTCGTTGAAGTAGGCCGGAACGGTGATCACCGCTTCAGTCACTGACTCGCCGAGGTAGTCTTCGGCGGTCTTCTTCATTTTCTTCAGAATTTCAGCCGAAATTTGTGGCGGCGACATTTTCTGGCCGTTCACTTCTACCCATGCGTCGCCGTTGTCAGCCTTGGCGATTTTGTAAGGCACCATCTTGATGTCTTTCTGTACGACTTCTTCGTCGAACTTACGACCGATCAGACGCTTCACCGCGTACAGGGTGTTATGCGGATTGGTCACAGCCTGACGCTTGGCCGACTGGCCCACGAGGATTTCGCCATCGTTGGCATAAGCGATGATCGACGGCGTAGTACGCGCGCCTTCAGCGTTTTCAATAACTTTGGCTACGCCGTTTTCCAGCACGGAGACGCAGGAGTTGGTAGTCCCCAGGTCGATACCGATAATTTTGCCCATGTTCACTCTCCCGAAACTTTGGATTTGGTTGCCGCAGCAGTGGTGGCTAACTGCGGTAGCACTTAAACGCTTGACTTATAAATGGGGGCCTTGCGGCCAATTTCAAGCCTGCTCGTCAATCGAAGGCGAAACTGGTGCAGGGGCCTTGCTGACCACGACCATGGCCGGGCGCAGCAGGCGACCATTGAGCTGATAGCCCTTCTGGAACACCTTGAGCACGCTGTTCGGCTCGACATCGGCGCTTTCCTGCATGGCCATTGCCTGATGTTGAACGGCGTTGAACGGTTCACCATGCGGATCGATGGCTTCCAGCTGATAGCGCTTGAGGGTGTCCTGGAACATCTTCAGGGTCAGCTCGATACCTTCGCGCATTGGGCGGATGCTTTCGTCGTCCGGACTGGACAACTCCAGACCACGCTCCAGGCTGTCGACGATCGGCAGCAAATCGCCTGCGAATTTTTCCAGGGCGAATTTGTGCGCTTTTTCTACATCCTGCTCGGCGCGACGGCGGACGTTCTGCAGATCGGCGGCAACACGCAAAGCCTGATCCTGCGCGCCTGCCAGTTGCTCTTCGAGCACTTGTACACGAGCCGCCAGGTCTTCACCCGAAGCCGCGGAGCCCTGGTTGGCTTCTTGATTTTGCGTATCCACTGTCTGTTCGTCAGCCATAGATTTTCTCCTTTCAATTTCGTCCGTGAGCTCAACTCACGCTTCTGTCCCGGTATATGGGGCCGCAAAAATCAGCTTCAAGGGGTTTGTTGCGATTACCCCTACAAAAAGCACTGCATTGCGACTACCCGATGCACCAGGCATTTCGTCAGACCAAGCAAATCGAGCCAATAAAGGGCATTGTCAGGCGCAAATAAAACACTGTATAAATAACCAGACCTAAAGCCTGGGAGCGGCCTTTATGCTGGTGCACCTGTCCGTACATAACTACGCCATCGTTGAACACCTCGATCTCGAACTCGATCGCGGGATGAGCGTGATCACCGGGGAAACCGGCGCCGGCAAGTCGATCATGCTCGACGCCCTGGGCCTGACGCTGGGTGATCGCGCCGACAGTGGCGTGGTCCGCCCCGGCGCCGACAAGGCTGACATTCTGGCGACCTTTGACCTGGTCGATATCCCGGAGGCCAGCGCCTGGCTCGCCGAGCGCGACCTTGAAAGTGATGGCCCGTGCATCCTGCGGCGGGTGATTACCGCCGAAGGCCGTTCCCGCGGCTACATCAACGGCACACCCTGCCCGCTCGGCGACCTCAAAGCCCTCGGCGAACTGCTGATCGATATCCACAGCCAGCACGAACACCAATCGCTGCTCAAAACCGACACTCACCGCCGCCTGCTCGACGAGTACGCCGGCGCGACGGACCTTGCCCGCCAGGTACAACTGGCGGCCCAACGCTGGCGCCAGACCCGCCAGGAACTGGAACGCCTTTCCAACTCTGGTGACGAGCAACGCGCTCGCCATCAATTGCTCAGCTATCAACTCGAAGAGCTGGAGAACCTCGGTCTCGGTGAAAACGAGCTGGAGCAACTGGAACAGGAACACAAGAACCTGACCAACGCCGAAACGTTGCTTGGCATCTGCCGACAAGTCGTCGAGCAGTGCAGCGAAAATGATTCCGGTAATGTCCTGAACGCCCTGACTGCCAGCCTCAACCGCCTCTCAAGCGTCAACAACTCGATCGGCGCCCTGGGCGAAGCCAGCAGCCTGCTGACCAGCGCCCAGATCCAGGTTGAAGAAGCCGTCGGGGAGCTGAACCGCTTCCTCGATAACTTCGACGCCGATCCGGCGCGACTTCAATACCTGGAAGAGCGCCTGGATGCGATCTACACCATGGCGCGCAAACACCGAATCCAGCCGACAGAAGTCGCGGAGATGCAGCAGCGACTGCTGGATGAAATTGAAACCCTGAATGCCAACGATGAATCCATCGAACGGCTGAGCGATGAGCTAGCCTCTTATGCCCGTCATTATCAGGAGAAGGCGCGGGAACTGAGCGACTTGCGCCATCAAGCGTCGAGCAGCCTGGCCAGCGCCGTAGAACAAGAGATTCAACGATTGGGCATGCCCGGTGGTCGATTTACCATCGAGTTGCGCCCTAATAGCAGCGATGAGCTGCTGCCCAACGGCCTCGAGCAAGTCGAATTGTTGGTAAGCGCCAACCCTGGTCAACCATTGAAAGCCTTGGCCAAAGTGGCATCCGGCGGTGAGCTGTCGCGGATCAGCCTGGCGATTCAGGTGATCACCGCACAGACCTCTCGCGTACCTACCCTGGTATTCGACGAAGTAGACGTGGGTATCGGTGGCCCGACCGCCGAGATCGTTGGTCAGCTGTTGCGTCGACTCGGGGAGCGCGGGCAGGTGCTGACGGTGACTCACTTGCCGCAAGTGGCGGCGCAGGGTCACCAACATTTATTCGTGCACAAGGTTCGCGGCGAAGAGGCGACCCATACAGCCGTTTCCAAGCTGAGCAAGAATGATCGAGTGGAGGAAGTGGCGCGAATGCTGGGTGGCATCGACCTGACCAAGGAGTCCCTGGCGCACGCGAGAAAAATGGTCGTCACCGCAAAAATTTAAGAACGGCAGACAGCACGAAGGCGACCCTGGGGTCGCCTTCGTTCGTTTCGCGAATGTGAAATTCGCGCGACATGCTTACTTTTTCTTGCGTACGTACAGCACCAGATTGTGATCGACCATCTCGAAACCATACTTGTCGACGATGGCTTTCTGCAGGCGCTCGATTTCTTCGTCGAAGAATTCGATCACTTCGCTGGTTTCGACATTGACCATATGGTCGTGATGCTTGCCGTCATCCAGTTCGAAGACCGCGTGGCCTCCGTCGAAGTTGTGCCGCACCACAAGGCCAGCTGCCTCGAACTGAGTCAGTACACGGTAAACCGTGGCCAGACCGACGTCCTCACCAGCCTCCATCAGCGCCTTGTAAACATCTTCGGCACTCATGTGGCGCTGCTCGGCAGAGTCGAGCATTTGCAGAATCTTGACCCGTGGCAGGGTCACTTTGAGGCCTGCTTTGCGTAGTTCGCTATTTTCAACCATGGTCAGCTTTCTCGCGATGCTGCTTCGCAGCTTCTCTTAATGCGGGTATGATCGGCGTTTACGTTGTCCCAGCCAAGATAGTGGAAGTCGCCCACCGATGCAAAACACCAAGCTCTTGCTAACCAGTTTCACCTTTGTGGGACTGCTCGCACTCGCCGGTTGTTCATTCCCCGGGGTTTACAAAATCGACATCCAGCAGGGCAATGTCGTCACGCAGGACATGATAGACCAGTTACGCCCGGGAATGACCCGCAAGCAAGTACKGTTTATCATGGGTAACCCTCTGTTGACCGACACGTTCCATGCCGATCGCTGGGATTATCTGTACAGCCTGCAACCGGGTGGCGGTGAACGCCAGCAGGAACGCGTAACTGTTATCTTCAACTCAAATGATCAGCTTGTCAGCCTTTCTGGTGATTTCATGCCCGGTATGAGCCGCGATGAAGCCATTCTCGGCACCGACACGCCAATCAAAGAGCCAGTAGAACACCTCGAGTTGCCGAAACCCGAAAAACCGGTCAAGCCGGGCTCGTTGCTGGACCAGATCCAAAAGGATGTTGATGGTGTAGAAACCGTCCCAGTCCCGACGCCAGAACCTTTGAACACCTCGCCGCAATAATTTGCGACGCAATAAAAAACCCGGAATATCCGGGTTTTTTATTGTCCAGCGTTTAGCGACTCACTGATTCCGGGCTTTAGCCTCGGCCGCCTTGGCGGCACGCAACCGACGAACTTCCTTCGGATCCGCCAATAATGGCCGGTAAATTTCGATGCGATCTCCCGCCTGAACCGGATGCACCTGCGGGTCGGCAATGACCTTGCCGAATATCCCCACTGGGCAATTACCCAGATCCAGCTCAGGAAATTGAGCGCCTACCGTGGATCGGCGCAACGCTTCGCGCACCGAAGTGCCCTCAGGCACAGCGACCACCAGCAACACCTGACGATCAACGGCGGCATACACCACCTCGACCTTGATCACGGCCTCAACCATGAATCTGCTTGGCGCGCTGGCAGAACGCGTCCATCAGCGTGTTGGCAGCCTGATTGAACAAGGGCCCCAACGTCGCGCGAACAATCGGTCCGGCGTAGTCGAACGACAGGTCCAGACTGATCTTGCAGGCCTTCTCAGTCAGCGGCTTGAATGACCAGATGCCGTGCAATTGAGTGAAAGGGCCTTCTTCAAGATTCATTTCGATTGAATGGCCGGGCACCAGTGCGTTTCTAGTAACGAAATGCTGACTCAAACCACCCTTGGCCACCCCTACGCGGGCGCGCATGTGCTCAGGTGAACTCTCAAGCACTTCGGCGGCCGAGCACCATGGCAGAAACTCCGGATAACGCGCTACGTCGTTGACCAGGTCATACAGGGCCTGCGCCGGGTACGGCAGCAGGGCCGAACGTTGAATATGCGTCGTCATGTCAGCGTCACTTCCACAGCTGGGCGGCAAATACTACGAGAATGCCGATGGGCGCCACATAGCGCATCAAAAACAGGGACAAGCCAAACAGCATCGGGCTGCGGATCGACAACTCGTCGCGCACCGCTTCACGCCCCATGATCCAGCCTGCAAACACCACGAAACACAAACCACCGAGTGGCAACATGATCCGCGAGGTGAAGAAGTCGATCACGCCAAAGAAGTCCAGACCGCCAGCTGCGCCCCATTGGTAGAGGTGAAACATCCCGCCTTCGTTCACGAAAAACTTGGCTTCCTTCCAGATATTGAAGGAAAACACGGTGCCCAAACCGACGAACCAGCAGGTGAATGCCAACCAGAACGTCACCCAGGCGCGGCTGACCTTGGTGCGTTCAACCAGGTAAGCCACCATCGGCTCCAGCAGTGAAATCGCCGAACTCCAGGCAGCGACAGCGACCAGCACGAAGAACACTACGCCCATCAACTGGCCGAACGCTACGTTACCAAAGGCAAATGGCAGGCTGACAAACATCAGGCCAGGGCC
>NZ_JBFUKU010000216.1:0-9299 GCF_056400685.1 Pseudomonas sp. P5_A12
GCCGAACACAGCCTCGCGCTGCTCGACAGCTGCTACAAGCGAACGCAGCCTCGCGCTGCTCGACAGCTGCTACAAGCGAACRCAGCCTCGCGCTGCTCGACAGCTGCTACAGAGCCGGACGCAGCCTCGCAGGCTCGACAGCTACAGGCTGTAATCCCTGTCCAACAATCCGCTTCACCCGTCGACAGGACTGGAAGGGAAATTACCCAACTGGTTACACTACGCCGCCGCTGCTCGGGGAGCCGGCATGACGACTACGGATTGACCTGACAATGGCCGCTCGACCGCCCAACTGTTCGCGACTGACACCACGCTGGCTTTCCTTGCGCGGCCTTTTCGGCAAGGCGCTTGCTGCGCCAGCCAGCGGCGTCGAAGCGGGTATAATCGTCCACGATTACTTCCGCCAAAAGGCCCATGCCCAGGGCTACACCCTCAGCCACAGCCAACAGCGAGTGATCGACTGCATGGCGCAGTACGCCGCAGGACTGCTCGGCGAGTCGGCGAAAACCCTTCCCGGTCTATACCTGCATGGTGCGGTCGGACGCGGCAAGAGCTGGTTGCTCGACGGCTTCTTCCAGGCGATCCCGATTGAAGAAAAACAGCGGCTGCACTTCCATGAGTTTTTTGCCCGGCTGCATCAGGGCATGTTCACCCATCGCGACCAACCCGATGCGCTGGCAGTCACCCTCGATGAACTGTTGAGCGATTGTCGGGTGTTGTGTTTCGACGAGTTTCACGTCCATGACATCGGCGATGCGATGCTCATCACGCGGTTGTTCAAGGCGCTGTTCCGTCGCGGCATCCTGCTGATGGTGACGTCCAATTATCCGCCGGAAGGGTTGTTACCCAACCCGCTCTACCACGCGCGCTTCAAACCGGTCATCGAACTGATCCACGCCCGTATGCAAGTGATGGAAGTTGGCGGTCCGCATGACTACCGCAGTCAGGTAAGAACGCACGCGCAGCAGGTGTTTACTCAAGGGCGGTATGTCTGGCCGGGTAACGTGACGCAACGCCAGGCGTTGAAACTGCCCGAACGCAACGCACCGCCGGTGCAACTGCCGGTCGGCACCCGGCATTTTCATGCGCGGCACTGCGATGAACGAACCATCGGTTTCAACTTTGCCGATCTGTGCGAACACCCCACGGCGGTCATGGATTATCTGGAGCTGTGCCGGCGCTTCGATCACTGGATCATCGATGAACTGCCCAACCTGGCCGACTGTTCGATCGCCGCGCAGCAGCGGTTTATCAATTTGATCGACGTTTTATACGATCAGGACAAACACCTGACGTTGCTCGGTCAGCAATCATTGCGTGAAAGCCTGGGTGGCGATGCCATCGATCTGGCGCGTACACGCAGCCGTTTGGGGCAGTTGCTGGAAGTGCACGCACCGGCCTGACAGACGGGCCYGCTTTACCGCTATCATGTTGCCCATTTCCGGGCCCCTGCGCCTGCCCTTGATCAAAAGCGAACCCGCTCATGGATACCCTCGCCCAACTGCGCGCCGGCCAATTGACTGGCATCTCCCGCCTGGACCTGGCCTGCGGCCTGACAGAATTCCCCCGGGAAATCTTCGACCTGGCAGACTCGCTGGAAGTGCTCAACCTCAGCGGCAACGCCTTGAGCAGCCTGCCGGATGACCTGCATCGCCTGACCCGCTTACGGGTGCTGTTCTGCTCGGACAACCTGTTCACCGAACTGCCTGCGTGCCTGGGCCAATGCGCCGCGCTGACGATGATCGGCTTCAAGGCCAATGCCATCGAAACCGTCCCTGGCGCCGCGCTGCCACCGTTGCTGCGTTGGTTGATCCTGACCGACAACCGCATCACGGAATTGCCAACTGAACTGGGCGACCGACCGTACCTGCAAAAGCTCATGCTCGCCGGCAACCGCTTGCAGCGCCTGCCCCGCAGCCTCAGTCAGTGCCATCGGCTCGAACTGATTCGCATCGCCGCCAACCAGCTCAGTGAGCTGCCCGAGTGGCTGCTGGCCTTGCCCAGCCTGACCTGGCTGGCGTACGCCGGTAACCCGCTGGAAAACGAAGCCGATGCGGCTGCGCTGGAAGCCACGGCCCAGATTCCCTGGGACCAATTGCGACTGGAACAACAACTGGGCGAAGGTGCTTCGGGCGTGATTCATCGGGCCACATGGGAACAACCGGAGCAACCGGCCATGCCGGTTGCGGTCAAGCTCTACAAGGGCGAAATGACCAGCGACGGTTCGCCCCTGCACGAAATGAACGCCTGCATCACCGCCGGTCTCCACCCGAACCTGATCCGGGTCGAAGGCCGAATCGTCGATCATCCCGACCAGCAGGCCGGATTGGTGATGCAACTGATCGATCCGAGCTATCGCAACCTGGCCGCGCTGCCGAGCCTGGCGTCCTGCACCCGCGACATCTACACCGATGACACCCGTTTCAGCGCGAGCGTGGCATTGCGCATCGCCCATGGTGTCGCCTCGGTGGCCAAACACTTGCACCGCCAAGGCATCACCCATGGCGACCTCTATGCCCACAACATCCTGTGGAACGAGCACGGTGATTGCCTGCTGGGGGATTTTGGCGCGGCGTCTTTCCACGCCACCTGCGACAGCCCTGAAAGCCGAGCGCTGCAACGGATCGAGGTGCGGGCATTTGGTGTGTTGCTGGGGGAACTGCTGGAACGTATCGACTCGGGACTGAGCGATATCGCGCGTGTGGAGCTGGAAGTGTTGCAGGAGCGCTGCTGTCATCCAGAGGTGCTGAAGCGACCGGGGTTTAGCGAGATTTTGCGAGAGTTGCAGGATCGGTGACCGCTTCGCGGCCATTCGCTGGCAAGTCGAATCGTCGCACCGCAGTTCCTACAGTTGACCGAGTTCTTCAGTTAGAACTCAATTAAATGTAGGARCTGCGGTGCGACGATTCGACTTGCCAGCGAAGACGGTCTGTCAGACAACAAAGCCACCCCTGCTGGAATGCTTAACCCGCCAGACCGACAAACATATCCTGCACATCATCGTGGTTGTCGAGGCCTTCCAGGAACGCCTCGACTTCAGCCATTTGCTCGTCGCTCAAACCGGTGACCGGGTTCTTCGGCTGGTAGCCCAGTTTCGCCGACAACACGGTGAAACCTTGCTCTGGCAGTGCTTTTTGCACCGCATCCAGGTCCGCAGGCTCGGTCAGGAACAGGGTCGTGCCCTCTTCTTCACCCGGCTCGAAATCCTGGGCGCCGGCTTCAATCGCGGCCATTTCCGGATCGGCGTCCGGGCTGTCCGGGGACGCCTCGATCATGCCGACATGGTTGAAGTCCCACGCCACCGAACCGGAAGCGCCCAACTGGCCCTTGCGGAATGCCACGCGGATTTCAGCCACGGTGCGATTGATGTTGTCGGTCACGCATTCAACGATCAGCGGCACCTGGTGCGGTGCGAAGCCTTCGTAAGTCACGCGATGGTATTGCACGGTTTCGCCCAACAGACCCGCGCCTTTCTTGATCGCGCGATCCAGAGTTTCCTTGGGCATCGAGGCCTTTTTGGCCTGCTCGACCACCAGACGCAGGTGTGCGTTAGTGGCGGTATCGGCACCGTTACGCGCAGCAATGGTGATTTCTTTCACCAGTTTGCCGAAAATCTTGCCCTTGGCGTTGGATGCCGCTTCTTTGTGTTTAACCTTCCACTGTGCGCCCATTACTCACTCTCTTGATCTGTGGCGCCGAGACATCTATTGGCCGACGCGTTGCGCAAGTTTATACGGCCTAAAGTTGGCAATCGACCAAAAAATGCGGACTGACTGACGGGCATCACGGATCGACATTTTCGCCAGGACTCGTAGGGCGATTCTGAAATGGCGATTTATGGTGACTATTGAGCGGCGTGGTTTCGTACCCTTCGCGTCCGTACTCCATGGCAGAAGCGCGTTCGATGCACAACGACAAGGAAAGTCTCTACACCCTGACCCTCCTCGACAGCGGATTGAGCCTGCAGGTATTGCAGTTCAGCGGCGCTGAAGGCCTGAACCAGCCCTATCGATTCGACATTGAAGTGATTGGCCTGGCACCGGCGATGAACCTCGACCCCGTGCTGCAACAACCGGCCTATCTGACCATTGGAGATCACAGCGGCATTCACGGCATTGTTCACAGCGCCAGCYGTGAACATCGCGGCCTGCACCGCATCGGCTACCACCTGGTACTGGTGCCATACCTTCAAAACCTCGACCACCACCGTTGCCGTCGGGTGTTTCATCGTCTCAGCGTGCCGGCGATCCTGCGTCAACTGTTCCAGGAACATGCGCTGCCTGAGGCCAGCTATCGCCTGGAACTAGCCTCCGCGCACTACCCGCCCCGGCCGTTTTGCATTCAATACGAAGAGACCAATCTGATGTTGATGCAGCGACTCTGCGAAGAAGAAGGCATCCACTATCACTTCGAACATCGGCGCGACGGGCATGTCCTGGTGCTGGCCGATGACACTCAGAAGTTCCCCGAGGAGCCGCTCCTGCTGCCCTTTCAGACCGACTCCTGTCACGAGACTTTATTGCCGGTCATCCATGAGCTGTTCCAGCGTCATGACGCGCGCGCCCGACCTGAACGCAGAATCGCCCACAATCGCGGCCCTCAAGCCCCTGGTGACGGCGCAGCCAACCACACCTTTTCCAAAACATCCGCTTCGATTGCTCGCCCCTCCCCCGAGCAGGCACACCGCGAGCAGCTCAGTCGTCGGGGACTGGAGCGGCTGCGCTGCCAGCATCGGCAGATTGAAGGTCGAAGCAATCAAGCTGACTTGCGCAGTGGAAGCATCGTTCAAGTGGCGGCGCATCCACTGTCGGGCTTCAACGATCAGTGGCTGATCACCGATGTCCACCACCAGGGACAACAGCCTTCAATCCTCGCCGACCAACGTCCCCGGCGCTACAGCAATCGATTCACCGCTATTCCATGGTCAACGGAATTCAGGCCTGCGCTCACACAGCCCCGACCGAGCATTCCGGGTTATCAGACGGCGTTAGTGCTGGGCACGGTCGGGCAACCGGCAGCGCTGGATGAGCAAAATCGAATTCATGTGCGGCTGTGGTCAACACTGGAAGACGACGCGGATAAATCCACCGGCCTGTGGCTTCCCGTGGCCCTCGCCACGGCGGACGGTCGAATAGATCCCGCCAGGCTGCCTATCGCCGGCACCGAGGTGCTCATCAGCTTTCTCGACAGCGACCCGGACCGCCCGGTGTTGTGTGCCATTGCCAGCAATCCGCCCAAACCTTGTACCGCTAATCAACCACGCAGCGACGGGCGTTTGCTGCTCGATTGGCTGATCAATCGTTAGCCCTTGTCAGCCTTGCCGGCCGCTGCGGCAAATTTGGCCAGACGCACGTCCAGGTGCCGTGGCCGGCGCCCGTGATCTTCGGCGCGCTCCTTGCGGCGGATAGCGTTGCGCACCATCAAGGAGCCGAGGTAACGAATCGGCTCCGGCGGAAAAAACCCCAAGGGGCCGTTCACCAACGGCGAACGGGTCCAGGCGTTGTCCTGCCCCAAGACCATCGAAGCCAAGATCTGCCCACCCATGTGGCATGGGCCAACGCCGCTGCCGGAATAGCCGAACCCGTAGAACACATTCCCGCTGGCGCTCATCTGGCCAAAGAACGGAAGACCGGTGACCGAGCGATCCGACGGGCCGTTCCAGGTCGACTCGACCTTGGCGTCGGCGAACGCTGGAAAGAACTCGTTCAGGCTGTCTTTCAATAATCCGGCGTACGGCGACGGCTGATCGAACACCGGCAACATCCGCCCACCATAGGCGAAGGTGTTACCGCCCTTGCCGAGCATGATTCGTCCGTCCGGGGTGTTGTGGTAGTAGTGCACGAAAATCCGTGAATCGAGCACGGTGACGCCGCTGGTCAGGCCGATTTCGTTGAGCAGATCAGGGCGAGGCTCGGTGATCAGCATGTCGCTGGAGACAATCGCCACGCTACGCTCGAACTGTGGGAACGCCCGGGCCATCCAGGCGTTCATCGCCAGTACCACCCGGTCCGCGCGAACCGTGCCGTTGGGGGTTTGAATCCCCGCCGGCTTGCCCTCCTCCAGCCCGGTCATCGCGGTGTTCTCGTGAATCCTCACGCCCAGCTGCAACGCCACCCGCCGCAAACCGCGCACCAGTTTGCCCGGCTGCACACTGGCGGCCGCCGGGGAAAACCAGCCTTCCTGATGCTTGCTGGAACCGGCCATGCGTTGCACGTCGGCGACCGGACGCTGGGTGAACGAGTTGATGCCGTTGCGCTCCAGCGCGGCAATCACCGCATCGGTCGAGCCACACTGGGCGCGATTGGTCGCGGTGTAGAGCGTGCCATCGAGACGGTAATCGGCATCCACGCCGTACTGTTCGCAGAAGGTGCCAATCGCGTAAATGCTGCGCTCGGATTCCTTGACCAGGCGCACCGCTTCCTCGACACCGAACAGCCGCTCCAGAGTGAAGTACTTGGCCGACCACGACAACGCGCAACCGCCGTTGCGGCCACTGGCGCCGGCACCGCAGATGTCGGCCTCGATCAGCACCACGTCGAGTTCGGGGTTCTGCTCCTTGAGCATGATCGCGGTCCACAAACCGGTGTAGCCGCCACCGACGATGCACACGTCTGCACGGGTATCGCCATCCAGCGCCGGGCAGGTGTCAGACGTCTCAGCCTTTAAGGCCTGGTCCAGCCAAAAGGGTCTCATGGGGAAAATCTCCAGTCAGATGCCCACACGCCAGCCCGCCGCCAGTGCAGCAGGCTGCGAGGGGCAGGATTCAGGTACGCAGGGGTTTGATGGCCATCGCCCGATTGGGCACGAATGGGTAGTCGGTACGCAGGCCAGCCGGGCGGCTGTTCCAGTGGGGAATCAACACCAGGGCCGAGAACAAGGCGCAGCCGGCGAAGACAATGAACACAGTGACCGAGTCGAAATAACCCGGCAGCAATCCGCCGAGAATCGCCCCGACCGAACCGCAACCATTGACGAAACCCGCCGACGTCGCGCCCGCCTTGGCGGTGCCGAAATCAATCGCTGCCGCGCCGCTGATCATCGAGTCCGGTCCGTACAGGGTCAGGCCCATGACAAACAGCAGCACGACCACCAGCAAGACGCTGCCGGTGTGCAGGGCGCCCATGAACAAGGCCAGGGTCACCGTCAGCGTCAACAGACTGAGGACGCAGGCCGGCATGCGTCGGGCACCGAACACCTTGTCGGAAGCCAGACCGAGCAGAATGGGCCCGAGCAGCCCGGCCAGTTCAAACGCTGTCGGGATGATCGCCGCGCCAACCTTGCCCACCGTCGGCATTTGCTCGAAGACGATCACCGGACCCCAGAGCAAAATCGCGTAGCGCGCCGGTTTCAGCAGAAAGTACGCCAGGCCCAGCACCAGCACCGTCCGGTTGCGCACGATTTCCTTCAAGGGCTCCAGAATGCTGATCTTGCTTTGCGCGTCAGCCTCTTCAGCGGTCAACTCGGGTTCGATGTCCACCGCCGGTAGACCGACGTCTTGCGGCTTGTTGCGTTGAAAAATAAAAAACAGCACGGCGACCAGCCCAACCACCGCCGCACTGGAAATGAACGCCGCATGCCAGGAGCCGATCAGCGTATACGCCCACCAGCCCGCAAACGGCGATGCCACCAACCCACCAAAGGCATAGCAGGAACTCCATAACCCCAGTACTCTGCCGCGCTGTTGTGCGGGGAAGAAACTGCCGAGGTTCTTACACAGCCCGGACCAGCCAGTGGACTGCGCCAAACCTTGAATCAACATGCAGGTCGCGAAGATCGGCAGTGTCGCGTAAGTGCCCATCACCAGCGCTGCTGCCGCCGAAATCAGCAACCCGCCGAACACCACGACCCTTGGGCCAAAGCGGTCGGCGAGCATGCCCCAAGTGAACTGCCCAAAGGCGTACGCCGCCAGGTAGATCGCGTCGAGGTTGGCCATGGCCATTTTGTCGAGCATGAAGGTGGGGTCTTCGGCGATCCCCAGTTTTGCCACGGAAAACGCTTTGCGGGTGAAGTAGAAAGCGGCGTAGGCGAGCCAGGTGATCGCAAAGATCTGCACGCGCCAGCGCTTGATGGTGCCGATGGGATTGTTCATTGTGGTTCTGACCTCAGGGTGTGAGTGTGCCGGCAGAATTGGAAGAAAACGCCTGTGTTTTTATTGTTGAGCACTGCGGTATCGCGGATTCCCTGTAGCGATAYCGGTCAGATGAGTCCTGCTGTTGCACGCACAGGCTCATGGCCACCGCTGTTGTTCGACTGACCAGTCACCGGGGCTGAGGTGGATAAAAACAATTACTGATTAATAAGTGAAATCGATTTATCGTATTTCAAAAATAAGCTCAGCTTGTTACTGGAGGTTTCGATGTCGGTTTCCCACGCCCAACTCAAAGCCTTCCACGCCGTGGCCGTCCACGGAAGCTTTACCAAAGCCGCCGAGCGGCTATTCCTCACGCAACCGGCCATTTCCGACCAGGTACGCAAACTCGAAGAGCGCTTCGGTGTGTTGCTGTTCCACCGCAACAAACGCTCGGTGCGCCTGACGGATCTGGGCGAGCGCTTGCTCGCCATCACGCAGCGACTGTTTGTGATCGAGGCCGAAGCGCAGGAGCTGTTGCAGGATTCCCAGGCGCTGCAGACCGGCAGCCTGATCCTCGCGGTGGATGCACCGGTGCACGTGCTGCCGCAGATCGCGCGGTTCTGCGAACGCTACCCGGGCATCAGTGTGAAGATTGAAACCGGCAACACCGATGAGTCGCTGTTTCGCCTGTTCAACTATCAGGCTGACATCGCTTTACTGGGGCGGGAAGTCAGCGATGAACGGCTGATCTCATTGCCACTGCGCAATGACCCGATGGTGGCGTTTGTTTCACGCAATCATCCGTGGGCGGATCGAGAATCGATCTGTCTCGCGGACCTGGATGACACGCCGTTGGTGCTGCGGGAAATCGGTTCGGTGACACGCCAGACACTGGAAGAGGAAATGGCCCGGGCGGGGTTTCGCATTCGCCCGGCGGTCCAGGTGGAAGGACGGGAAGCGGCGCGGGAGGCGGTGGTGGTCGGGATTGGCGTTGGGGTGGTGTCGGCGGCGGAATTTGGTGCTGACTCGCGGGTGTGTGCGTTGCCGATTACCGATTGCACACGGCGATTGACCGAGACACTGGTGTGCTTGCGCGAGCAGAGCTCGCGGCGGGTGGTGGCGACGTTTCTGGAGATGGTTCGCGAGAGTCTGGTGTAGGCAGGTCCGGCCTCATCGCAAGCCACGCTCCCACAGGGGTTATGTGAACGCCACAAATCCAGTGTGGGAG
>NZ_JBFUKU010000217.1:0-9276 GCF_056400685.1 Pseudomonas sp. P5_A12
CATTTGCTGTCCAACAATGTTGCACCAGTTTCGATGTTTCAAAAAAATCTGCATTGATAATGCTGCTTTTCAGGGTCCAGTCACGGCCAGTGGGATCAAACCAGTCGTCCAGTTGCTGCCTGATGTTCACCGGGCCGCCCAAGGCACTGTAACTGGTGGCGGAAAGCGACCACGGCCACCCGCTTGGCGGGTACTTCATGACCCGCGTGATATGCGTGGTCAGTTCACTAATGCTGGTGGTCGCAATACCACTCCACTTGTGCTCGATTTGTCGACAAAACCACGACGAGTCCATGTCCGGATGACGCTCGGTTGCCACCAGCACTCTTTGCGCGGAACTGGTCTGCTTGAGTTCTCCAAGCGTCAGGAAAGCATTGCTGCAGGGGATCATCCGGTCGCCCAAATGCGTCAGCAGAAATCGGTTCAATTCCTTGAAATCGAAGGGCTGTTTGTCCGACGTCAATTCGTGAAAGTCCAGCAAGATGAATTCGTCGGGGTTTTCTTGAAGAAAGCGTATTACCCCCGTCACCAGGTTTTCCAGCGAACGGGACGAGCGAAAGCCGTTGTGATGGAACCAGAACGTAGCGACGCCTTTTTGGGAAACTTCGTACTCCAGCCTCAGGTCGAGTGCACGCGCACCTTGGGTCAATTGATAGTAAAAGCTATTGCTTTGACAGGCTGCCCAGTGACTTACGCCAGGTGCTGCATAGGACGCTTTTTTATCTACGCCGGCATTGTGAGCCCCGGGTAATACCAAATCGGCAAACGACAAGTTGTCAATAACCGGAGTGGCGCTCATCCAGCGATTTAGCGTGAAATCAACAGGGTCATAGATGAAATTTGACAGGATGTTTAGTTGGGCGTTGCTCATATAGCTTCCTTGCATGGGTAATAAGTATATTGCGCAGGTGATCGCTCAGGTTGTTGATCATAATGTTCTGAGCGATGGAGAATACTTATAACCTCATGTGAGGCGTTAGCCAAATAAGGCTTGATGCTAAAAGTGTGTGGGGAAAGAGAGTTTGTTCAAGAATCAGGCGTTTTCTTTATGTCTGTTCTTGGCTTCAATCCACTGCGACATGTATTGAGTGCTTTTATGCTGGTGATGTCGCAGCATACTGCCGATGAAGTTGTTTCTTCGAATAGCGTGAAGATGCTGCCGACAATCGTTGAGTCTGGCGATCAATGCCGGACCGTGTATAGCTGACTGGTAACGAGTGCTCAATAATTCAAACCCAGAAGTTTGTGCCTGCAACCACCGGGTTTCGTCTTTATAGAGTTGCACGGCATCATCGGCGAACGCCTGTGCCGTTCTGGCCACCGCGCCCGGCCACGCTTCTACCCCGTGCATGGCTTCTGCACCAATCGGCGTCGTGACATTCGGCGTGCCACACAGCATGGCGTCGACGATCTTGCCTTTGATGCCGGCTCCGAACCGCAGTGGTGCCAGACACACCCGTGCCGCCGACATCACTTGCAAGGCATCTTCAGCCCAGTTCATCACATGAAAGCCCTGTGCCGGGTTATGAAGCGCGGTGGCCTTGGGCGGTGTGTAGGCGCCGTAGATGTGCAATTGCGCCGTGGGCAGTTGCTCACGGATCAGCGGCCAGATGGCCGTCTTCATCCAAAGCACTGCATCCCAGTTCGGCGCATGGCGAAAGTTGCCGATACTCAAAAAATGCGCCCGGTCTATAAACGCCGTTGGCGGCGCACACGGCAGATCGACCATCAACGGACACCAGTGCAACAAGGTGCGCGGCAGTTTGAACTGCTCGACCAGCAATTCGATTTCCACTTCGGAGATCATCAGGTTCAAATCACAACGATACAGCGCGGCGATCTCACGTTTGGCCAGGTCTGTATCAGCCATTAACTCGAACTCTTCACGCAATGCCGGGGCAAACAACTCGCTGAAGTCGTTGCAATCGTCACTTTGCTTCAATCGATCTTTCAGACGTTGATGYCGGGCATGGCGCAGGCTTTGCAGATCCGACGTTTCAAGTACACGCAACGCGTCGGGACAGTGTTTTTCGACGCGCCAGCCGAATTGTTCTTCCATCATGAACTGATCGAACAGCACGATATCCGGCGCCAGTTCACTGATAAACACGTCGAAGCTGCTGTTGTTCAACTCGATTGCCACTTCACGAATACCCAGCGCCGTCAGGTCCGCCCGGTGTTCGCCGGTGCCGGCCGGGCTGCTGAAGGTAATGTCCCAGCCTTGCTGCAACAACGTATCGAGGATTTGCATCACATGCCCGCTGGCCGCTGAAGAGCGGGGCTCGGGCCAGACGTAACCGATGACCAGAACTTTGGTTGCGTGGGGCTGGGGCTGGGGCATCGATGTTCCTTGGGAGAATGATCAGACAGGGCGCGGGGCCGCAATTAAACCACAGCAAGGTTGCTTTCAGACCGAAATACCGCTGTCGCAGGCTGCGACAGCGGTCGTTTTTTACACGGTGTTGAGGTTGACCAGTACCGGCCAACCGATGTAGCCGTTGCGGCTTCTGTCGAGGGCCGTTTTCATGGAATTCAAGTTGTTCAAGAAGGCTTGCTTGTCGGTTTTCAATTGACTCAATAAAGACGTGGTCACCGAGAAGGAGTCGGCATTTTCGAAGGCTTTCGTGGCGGTGAAGTACTCAGGTGGGTATATACCCGGTTTCACATGAGCATGACCGCTGGCCAGATTAAGTAAACCTGCCACGTCCAATTGCTGGCGGCCTTTTTCGTATTTTTTCGGGTCGATGGCATAGGCGAAGTCGTAGGTATCCGGAGCACCGTGAAACAGTTCGTGTACCAGGTCGTCCGCCGTGGCGCCCGGATTGAAAAACTCCTGGCGGTAATGGTCGTTGAAATTGCGAACATTAACGCGCATGAACTGCTTGCGTGCCGCGACAGATGTGCTTGCAGCTTTCCATTCCTGGTACCAATCAGGATTCAAAGAGGCGAGTGTTCCAGGGGAATCAGCCTTGGCCCCGTCAAAAATGATGTTGTCAGGGGTTACTTTTGAAAAATCCGCTTTAAGTTCGCGCAGGTAGGCAAGGTATTTGTGTCGAGCCTCTCTGGAACCATCCCCCAATAACATGTGGATAGCCAAATCTGTGTCGTAATTGAGCGTTGTGTCGCTCAGTACATTGATGGCGTTGTCAATTTTAGTTCGTGCAACGGGCAAACTTTCCTTGACAATGTTTCGAGTGTAATTTTTCGGCATTAATTTATCGAGCTTCGGTAAATAGGATTTAACGGTCAGCTCAAAATTTTTCAACTTCTTTCCCCACGGTTGGCCAAGCCTGTTCAGGGCATACCAGTGGTCATTGCTACGCGCAGCGGAGAGCAGGAAGGACTCTGCGGCAGTACCGTGGGGGCGCCAGATTCCTTGCCCGAAGTCCGTTCGTTGTGCCGCCTTTGCAACGTCATAGGATTGAGCACTACCGGTCAGCTTTCGAAATTGAAGGGTTGCATTTTCGATAGACTCCAGACCCACTCTGCCAATACCGAATACACCTTTTTTCAGATATTTTCCTGCACCGAAGATTAATTCCGGTGTTCCGTCCAGCGGGTTGAAGGCGGCGTTGAGAAAACCAATGCCAATCTTGGCCAATGCTCTAGTCTTTGATGCGGTGGAGGCTGACTTGCCGGCGATGCTGATGGCTTTTGCGGTGACACCGACAACTAATAGCAACGTCATCGCAAATTCAATTTTGCAAGAAAGCACGCTGTCTCTGTTACGGTCCGGGTCATCGGAATTCACATCTTCGATGCAGGATTTAAAGGGCACAATGAAGTTGATAAACGTCTCCAGGTTATGCTCTTCCTGCAATAGTTTATGTTCCAGCTCTGTTCGTTCGCGTGCGGTCTCTATCAGTTCATCATAGGACCAGACTGGCCGATGCTTCAAAATAAAATTGGCAAGGGTGTTGAATTCACCGCTATTAAAACTCAGATAATAACTTTTTTGAGTGTCACGCGCTGTGTTACCTGTTACAGGTAATGTGCCCAACTTATCGATCACTCCGCGAAGGGAATAGGTGTTGCGCAGGGACGTTCCGTGGGTATAGCTTTCGATATCGGTCGGCACCGTGAGAATTTTACTGGCCTGGGTCAGGCTATTAGGGTGGCCGGTGAAATCCACTCTTGCGGGTTGCTGTAGCAAGTTTTCGTTTTCTATAAGCCTCGCCAACTCGGGGTTTTCCCGGCATTCACAATGCAAGGTGGACAGTTCATAACAGTACAGATTGCCCTCATAGTTCGAACACATCACCACGCCATAACGACCGGTCGCTTCGTCCTTGTCTTTCTGTTTTTCCTGGCGGTACGGAACGGGAGCCTGGAGGAACCCGACAGATGGGCGAAGGGTGAAAAAGGTTACTTCACCGCACAATAGACGAGTGCGGTCGACGGGTGGTAACGCCGACAAGGTAAGGTTGATTGCAGTGACCATTGCTTTTTCCAGCGGCGCATAGGCCTGGTCAAAGCGACGCTTGAATACACCTTCCGTAGAGACAAGGTTGGGCAGAAGGTTAGGAAACGTCTGGTAGATACTTGTTCTATTTTTTACATCCCAGGCGCGAGTCCCAAGATGGTTGGACATGTTCAGCTCTACCATGGACATGGCTAACGGTTCGAAATTGCCGAACTCGTGGCTTGCGCGCTGCTTTTCGTAGAGTATTTTCTCTTCCAGAAAGTCGCAGCCAGGTACGATATGCCGCAATATTTCCAGCGATATCTCTTTCCTGGTGGGCATCGGGATGACCAGGGTCGTTGCTGTCTGTGTGTAGCAATCTGCGAACGCTTGATAAGCAGCAATGGCATGTTCGACGGTACCCTGATAATGGGTACTTACTTGCTCCAACGTCACGATGCCATTCAGTAAGGCCCAATCAACGATAGGGTCCACCGCTAAAACGCTATGCAGAGTTTCCAGGGTATGGTTAACAGGTTCAATCGCMTCGAGTTGCATGACTTTTGAATAGGTCATGGRCAGTGCAGCCCCCAAAGCATTTGCCTCTGCCAAGGCAACTCCGCGGCAGAACGTGATCCATTCAGGGGTGCCCAGTCGCAGCGAGGCGGGCAGGTCCCTTACCAAAAACTCCGGGGCCTTGCCTGCCAGCAGCAAGTAAGCGGCCAGCGTTGTCGCGAAGGAGGGGATTTCGTGTTCGTTCTCAAGATGCCGTTCCAGCTCGGTGAGAATGTCTGGAACCGTTTTTTCGATATTGTCGGGAGCGTATAGGTTGTAACCCGCAACGTGATTTCGGGGCTCGTCTTCTCCAGCGCCAGGATAAATATCCAGAATAATGGCGGTCATCAGTACCTGCTCAAGGCACAGATCAGAGAGGGGCTCGCCCGGGTTGGCGCCGTACCAGCCAAGCGCTTTGATATACCCTTCAGACCAATGTTTGAAAGATGAATGCGTGCCAACTTCATGTAGAAGTTCACGACAGTTCAAGCGTTGGACTGTATTCGACCGAGACCCTAATGCGATCTGGCACACATCGGCCAGCAGCTTCGCCTGACCTCCGATGTTTTGAAGAGTCAACGTGCGAACGCGCGCCCGTTCCTCAGGCGATAACACCACGGACCCCTCATCACGGCCGGTGATCATTCCCCAATAGTTACCGATTGGCGGGCCAGGGTGGTAGTTGAACTCCAAATGGTTTATCAGGTTTTTTATACCTGTCAGCTTTTTCGGCACCTCATACTCATGAAAACTCAGCCACTGCTTTACTTCAATGTTCTTACCCAGAAAAACCAGGCCGCCTATCATTGATGCGATTTCAATAAGCGTACTGAAATCCTCGTTAAGTTCCGGGTCTCGCTTTACTGCGAGGGTAAAGGTGTAACTGGTTTTTCCAATGATTGCCCCTATTTGACCCTTGCTGCTTACATAAACAAAGGCGTCCGCCGGTATCGTTAACTTGCTTCTGAGCAGGAAGTTCCTGAAGGCTTCCTTTTCAATCAAGCGTTGCAGCATAACCGCGCCTGGTTGTAATGCCAGTTCGAACGAGGAGTGTTCGTCGAGCGAGATATATGAATCACTCCAGGCGAGTTCCTGGTCGTCGTTAAATTCCATCATCTTGCTTTTAAGAGTTGTGATGACCTTTTGCTTTTCAGTGTTGTCAGCTTCTTCGATTTTTTCAATGTCATAAGTGCAGTGAAAGGGTTTCGAAAATCTAAACTCGGGGGGTGTCAGGCTATTTGCCTTGCTCATAAATAAATCCATTTATTTGCAGTTTTTAAGGGAGCAGGCATCCTCTTTTAGTTATAGCTGATTGGCAATTCGTGTTGTGTTAGATGCTGTTTCGTCACGCTCGGTAAATAGGGGGTCTTTAGGCTGATTGGGAGTAGGCGACAAAATGAGATCATCCCTGAGCGAGGCGCTTAGGGATGTTTTTTAGGTTGTGAATGCTTAACAACTTACCGTAGGAGTATGAGTGCGTACGACGGGGTCATTTCTATCAAATTACCAGACTCTTTTGAGTCCGGTGTGGCGGGCGGATTCGACATTCGCTTTAATGTTAAGCGAGCATGCCCTTGACCTTGTCCCGCAGCTGATCAATCGAGAACGGCTTGCCAATCACTTGCATGCCTTCAGGCACGTCGATGCTTTCGGCATAACCGCTGGCGAACAGGATCGGCAGTTCAGGGCGCAACATCCGTGCCTGAACGGCCAATTCTCGTCCGTCCATCACGGGCAAGCCGACATCGGTCATCATCAAATCGATGTATTGGTCTTCGTCGTTGAGAAACTCCAGCGCCTTTTCGCTGCCATCCGCCTCAAGTACTTTGAACTCCAGCTCCTCCAGCACGTCAACGATCAGCATGCGCACAATGGCATCGTCTTCGACTACTAATATGATGGATGCGTCGGCGGACATAGTGGGAGCTCTCTAAGAATGAATTCAGGGTGCCGGTCAATCAAATCGCCGGTCTCTTGCATGAGTAAGTGGCGGGTCCCGACAAGTTCCCAACATCTCGCAAAAAAGAACAGCTGTACAGACAACAGCAAGGATAACCGCTCCCTTTGCGCTCGCGCAGCTAAATACGGGGATTTACTTTGATACGCGGTAGAAAATTGGATAAACACGCCTTTTTTGGGGCAAACTCCATCAATTCGAACAGTTCGACAAGGCCTCCCCATGACCACTGCGTTTTCGGTTGATGAGCAACGATTCCGCAAACTCCTGAGCCGCAACGTCAGTCTGCCATTGGTTGTCGGCGTCATCAGTGCGGTGTTTTTTGTCTCGCTGATCACTTATCTGTTGTCGGTGATCCAGTGGGTCGAACACACCGACCGGGTGATCAATAACGCCAACGAAGCTTCCAAGCTGACGGTTGATCTGGAAACTGGCATGCGCGGTTACCTGCTGACCGGTGACGAGCACTTTCTTGAACCCTACGAAACGGCTAAGCCAAGAATCACGGTCGCCCTCAATACCTTGCTCGAACTCACCGCCGACAATCCGGCGCAGACTGATCGTGTGCGTCGTCTGCAAGCGTTGCAGACCGAATGGACGAACTACGCACAATCAATGATCGATTTGCAGCGTACCAGCGGCGATTACCGCGCTGCGGTCAAGACCGGGCGCGGCAAGCGGCTGACCGATGAAATTCGCAAGCAGTTCGAAGAAGTGATCGACATGGAGCAGCAGTTGCGCGCCACGCGCAACGACGATGTGCGCCGTACCACGATCTGGAGCATCTTCCTGTACCTGTTGTTCGTTGCCGGTATCAGCGCTTTGCTGGCCTACATTGGCCGACGCGACTTGCTCAATCTTTCGCAAGTCTACAGCGCCAACCTGGCTGCGCAGCAATCCAGCGCCCGGCGTCTGGAACAACAAGCCTGGCTGCGCAATGGTCAGACCGAGTTGGCCGAACAAGTGTTGGGGCAACTGAGCCTGAATGTATTGGGCCGCAACATTTTGCAGTTCTGCGCGCAGTACCTGGGCACCGCCGTCGCCGCCATTTATTTGCGCGAAGACCACGGCGGCCTCAAGCGCATTGCTTCTTACGGTTTCTCCCGTGAGCAGGAAGAACGTGACCAGCAGATTTACAGCGATGAAGGGATCGTCGGTCAGGTCGCGAACCAGGCTCGCCTGATTCGTCTCGATGACGTGCCAAGTGATTACTTCAAGGTCAGTTCCGGCCTCGGCGAGGGCCTGCCGCATAGCGTGCTCGTGGTGCCGACCAGTGATGACGAACGGGTCAATGGTGTGATCGAGCTGGGTTTCCTGCGCCCGTTGAATGATCGTGACATCGAGTTGCTTGAGTTGATTGCCGGCAACATCGGCACCTCGATCGAAGCCGCTCGTTATCGGCAACGCTTGCAGGAAGTGTTGGGCGAAACCCAGCAGCTCAACGAAGAGCTGCAAGTGCAGCAAGAAGAGCTCAAGACCGCCAACGAAGAACTTGAAGAACAGTCGCGAATTCTCAAGGAGTCGCAGGCGCACTTGGAAACCCAGCAGGTAGAGCTGGAACAGACCAACGAGCAACTCGCCGAGCAGGCGCAGATCCTGGCGGATCAACGCGATGCCATGGACCTGAAGAATACCGAGCTGAACCAGGCTCAGGTGCAGCTTGAAGATCGCGCCCTGGAGTTGCAGCGCTCCAGCAAATACAAGTCCGAGTTTCTCGCCAACATGTCCCACGAACTGCGAACACCGCTGAACAGTTCGTTGATCCTGGCCAAGTTGCTCGCTGAAAACCCGCAGGAAAACCTCACGGCTGAGCAGGTGAAGTTTGCCGAGTCGATCTATTCCGCCGGGAATGACTTGCTCAATCTGATCAACGACATTCTCGACATTTCCAAGGTCGAGGCCGGCAAGCTGGAAATGCGTGCCGAGAACGTCAGCGTCGAGCGTCTGGTAGACGGCTTGCGCGGGATGTTCGAGCCGATGGCAATGGACAAGAACCTCGCGTTTCACCTCGAGTCGCAACCCGGTTCGCCGAAGATGCTGTTCACCGACCGCCAGCGTCTGGAGCAAGTGATCAAAAACCTGCTGTCGAATGCAGTGAAATTCACCGAGAGGGGTTCGGTCAGTCTGACCGTGGCGTCGCAGCCCAATGATGGCGTCGCCTTTATCATCCGCGACTCCGGGATTGGTATCGCCGAGGATCAGCATGACAGCATTTTCGAAGCGTTCCGCCAGGCCGATGGCACTACTAATCGGCGTTATGGCGGCACCGGTCTGGGCTTGTCGATTTCTCGGGACCTGGCCGCGTTGCTCGGTGGTTCGATCAGCGTCACCAGTGAACCGGGGCAGGGCAGTGTGTTCACCC
>NZ_JBFUKU010000218.1:0-9237 GCF_056400685.1 Pseudomonas sp. P5_A12
TCGTAAAACCGGACACTGCGGTGTCTCAGGTAAACCGAGATGACCGGATTGGCGACGGCTTTGCCGCCGAACGCAGCCTTCGGCAGCTGCTACAAAGGTCCACGGTGCCGGTCGCGGGGGTGAAAAATATGCGCCGGCGCTTTATAGTGGCCGACCTCCGTTTCATCAAGTAGCCGAGCCCCATGTCCGAGCCACGCAAGATCCTCGTCACCAGCGCCCTGCCCTATGCCAATGGTTCGATCCATCTTGGCCACATGCTGGAATACATCCAGACCGATATGTGGGTGCGTTTCCAGAAGCACCGCGGCAATCAATGCATTTATGTCTGCGCCGACGACGCCCACGGTTCGGCGATCATGCTGCGCGCGGAGAAGGAAGGCATCACCCCGGAACAACTGATCGCCAACGTCCAGGCTGAACACAGCGCCGACTTTGCCGAGTTCCTGGTGGACTTCGACAACTTCCACTCCACCCACGCCGAAGAAAACCGTGAGCTGTCGAGCCAGATCTACCTGAAGCTGCGCGACGCCGGGCACATCGCCCAGCGCTCGATCACGCAGTATTTCGACCCGGAAAAGAAAATGTTCCTGGCCGACCGCTTCATCAAGGGCACCTGCCCGAAATGCGGCACCGAAGACCAGTACGGCGACAACTGCGAAAAATGCGGTGCTACCTACGCGCCGACTGATCTCAAGGATCCGAAGTCGGCCATCTCTGGCGCCACGCCGGTGCTCAAGGATTCCCAGCACTTCTTCTTCAAACTGCCGGATTTCCAGGAGATGCTGCAAACCTGGACCCGCAGCGGCACCCTGCAAGACGCCGTGGCCAACAAGATCGCCGAATGGCTGGACGCCGGCTTGCAACAGTGGGACATCTCCCGCGATGCACCGTACTTCGGTTTCGAGATTCCTGACGAGCCAGGCAAATATTTCTACGTGTGGCTGGATGCGCCAATCGGCTACATGGCCAGCTTCAAGAACCTGTGCGACCGCACGCCAGAGCTGGACTTCGACGCATTCTGGGGCAAGGACTCCACGGCCGAGCTGTACCATTTCATCGGCAAAGACATCGTCAACTTCCACGCCCTGTTCTGGCCAGCCATGCTCGAAGGCGCCGGTTTCCGTAAACCGACCGGCATCAACGTGCACGGCTACCTGACCGTCAACGGTCAGAAAATGTCCAAGTCCCGTGGCACCTTCATCAAGGCCCGGACGTATCTGGATCACCTGTCGCCGGAATACCTGCGCTACTACTACGCAGCCAAACTGAGCCGTGGCGTCGACGACCTCGACCTGAACCTCGAAGACTTCGTGCAGAAGGTCAACTCGGACCTGGTCGGCAAAGTCGTCAACATCGCCAGCCGTTGCGCCGGTTTCATCCATAAAGGCAACGCCGGTGTGCTGGTGGCGGGTAATGCCGCGCCGGAACTGACCGAAGCGTTCCTGGCAGCCGCGCCAAGCATCGCCGAGGCTTACGAGGCGCGCGACTTCGCCCGTGCCATGCGTGAAATCATGGGCCTGGCCGACCGTGCCAACGCCTGGATTGCCGACAAGGCACCGTGGTCGCTGAACAAACAGGAAGGCAAGCAGGACGAAGTCCAGGCCATCTGCGCGCTGGGCGTCAATCTGTTCCGCCAATTGGTGATCTTCCTCAAGCCGGTCCTGCCGTTGCTGGCCGCCGACGCCGAGGCGTTCCTGAACGTCGCGCCGCTGACCTGGAATGACCACGCGACCTTGCTCAGCAATCATCAACTGAACGAGTTCAAGCCGTTGATGACCCGCATCGACCCGGTAAAAGTGCAGGCCATGAGCGACGCTTCGAAAGAAGACCTGACCGCCAGCGCAACCGACACCGGCGAAGCCGCACCGGCCGGCAATGGCGAATTGGCCAAGGATCCGCTGTCGCCAGAAATCGAGTTCGACACCTTTGCTGCGGTCGACCTGCGTGTTGCGCTGATTCTCAAGGCCGAACACGTGGAAGGTGCTGACAAGCTGCTGCGCCTGACCCTGGACATCGGTGACGAGCAACGCAACGTGTTCTCCGGGATCAAGAGCGCTTACCCGGATCCATCGAAGCTCGATGGTCGCCTGACCATGATGATCGCCAACCTCAAGCCTCGGAAAATGAAGTTCGGCATCTCCGAGGGCATGGTGATGGCGGCCGGCCCTGGCGGTGAAGAAATCTACCTGCTCAGCCCTGATAGCGGCGCCAAGCCAGGTCAGCGCATCAAGTAAGGTCGTGCGGTAAATCGATCCCACAGTCGTGCCTGACGCGACTGTGGGATTTTCATATCTGGCCCACCCTCCGTCCTTGCCGGATAATGCCTAAGCTTTTTAGACCGCTGCGTTAAAAAGCCCCTGTTCTTGCCGGCACGATCATGACCGAGATGCTTCTTACGCTTATCAGCGCTGCCCTGATCAACAATGTCGTGTTGCACTGGCCGCTGGGCGCCGATCCGCTGCTGGGTAGCGAGCATCGGCAAGTCCATGCCCTGGGCATCGCGACGGCGTGCCTGATGTGGATGGTCGGCACATTGGGTAACGCGGCCGACCATTGGCTGCTGGTCCCTCTGGAACTGACGTCACTAAGCCTGTTCGTGTTTTTGCCATTAAGCGTTTTGTTGATTGCACCGTTGTTGAAAGTGCTGTCGCGGGCACTGCCAACGCTGGCGTTTGACGGTCTCTGGCCGCTTCTTTTGGGCAACGCTGGCGTACTCGGGCTGACGCTGCTCAACGCTCAGGACGATAAAGGATTCTTTAACGCCACCTTCCTGAGCCTCGGCGCCGGGTTGGGGTTTTGGCTGGTGCTGAGTCTGTTCAGCGATTTGCGCCAACGCACACTCGATAACGATGTTCCCCTGCCCTTTCGCGGCCTGCCGATTGAGTTGATCGGCGCCGGATTGATCGCGGTGGCCTTTCTCGGATTTAGCGGACTGATCAAAACATGAGTCTGATTCAACGCATCGACGCCCTCTTGCCGCAGACCCAATGCGGCAAGTGTGGTCACCCCGGATGCAAGCCCTACGCCGAAGGCATTGCCAGCGGCGAGCCAATCAACAAGTGCCCGCCCGGCGGCAGCGAAACCATCGCGGCCCTGGCCGAACTGCTGAAAGTACCGGTGCTGGAACTGGACATCAGTCGCGGCTGGGCCCCGGCGCAAATCGCCTACATTCGCGAAGCCGAATGCATCGGTTGCACCAAATGCATCCAGGCCTGCCCAGTGGATGCCATCGTCGGTGCGGCCAAGTTGATGCACACGGTGATCATTGACGAATGCACCGGTTGCGACCTTTGCGTGGCGCCTTGCCCGGTGGACTGCATCGAAATGCGACCGCTGCCGCTGACCACGGTGCTGCCGATTGTCGGGGGCCTGGCCTTCAGCCTTGAAGAGCAACGGGCTCGCGCCGCCAAACGCAACCATGCCCGGCGCCGCTTTGAACAGCGCAATGCCCGCTTGCAGCGCGAGGAACAACAGAAACTCGCTGAACGCCAAGCCCGCGCGCAACGCACCGTTGCGCACACTGAAGTGTCGACGCTCGACCCGGTACAGGCAGCGCTTGAACGCGTGCGCGCACAAAAAGCGGCGAACGCCGATGCGGCGTTGAAAAAGGCCAAGATCGATCTGGCAATGAGCCGGGCGCAACTGAACAAATCGCTCAAGGCCTTCGGGCACCCACCGACCTTCGAGCAGCAGTCGCAACTGATCGTGCTGCAACAACAGTTTGAAGCCGCCGAACAGGCCTTGGCGCAACTGGAAAGCGCGTCACTGCCGACTCCGCCCCCGGTTACCCCGGCGAAAGACGCTGAGCTGAAACGGGCGAAGATCCAATTGGCCATGCGCCGCGCCGAACTCAAGAAAGCCCAGACCAACGAAGCACCGGCCGAACAGATCGAAGCCCTGCAACGCGCACTCAACGAGGCGGAACAGGCGTTACACGTCGCTGAAGCGGCAAGCGAGCAGCCGCTGCCAAACCTGGCGCGAATCGAAAAGCGCCCCATCGATAGCCAGCTTCGACAGCTCAAAACCGAATTGGCCTACGCCCGAGCCGACGTCAGCAAACTCGAACGAGGTGCGGACACCCCAAGCGAATTGATCGACAAGGCCCGAGCGCGCTTGCTGGAAGCCCAGCGCCAGGTGGATGCCTATGTCGCCCCTTGAGTCGGTGGACGAACGCCTTCAGCAGGCGATGAAGCTGGTGTTGCTGGCCACCGTACCGGGAATGCTGACGTTGTTCTGGCTGTATGGCTGGGGCGTCTTGCTCAACCTGATACTGGCGACCGTTACCGCGCTGGCGGTTGAAGCAGCGGTGTTGCGACTGCGCCAGCGCCCGCTCAAACCGACGTTGAGTGACGGCAGTGCACTGGTCAGTGCGACGCTGTTGGCGCTGGCCTTGCCGCCTTACTGCCCGTGGTGGCTGACGGTCTGTGCGGCGGCGTTCGCGCTGCTCGGCAAACAACTGTATGGCGGCGTTGGCAAGAATCCGTTCAACCCGGCGATGCTCGGTCTTGCCCTGGTGCTGGTGGCCTTTCCCCAGCCAATGACGCACTGGCCATCCTCCCACGGCTTGGACTTGCTCGGCGGCTTGCAACAGGTTTTCGGATTCAACCTCAGCGCTACACCGGATGCCTGGGTCCAGGCCACCGCGCTGGACAGCCTGCGAATCAACAAAAGCCTGACCATGGACGAACTCTTCGCCGGCAACCCCGCGTTCGGCCATTTTGGCGGACGCGGCGTGGAATGGGTCAGCCTGGCCTTTCTGGCTGGTGGCATATTTCTTCTGCAACGGCGGGTGTTCAGCTGGCATGCGCCGGTCGGCATGCTCGCCAGCCTGTTCGTCATCAGCCTGCTGTGCTGGAACGGTTCCGGCTCCGACTCCCATGGCTCCCCCCTGTTTCATCTGTTAACCGGCGCCACCATGCTGGGGGCTTTTTTCATTGTCACGGAACCGGTGTCCGGCGCGAAAAGCGCCGGCGCCCGGTTGCTCTTTGGTATCGGCGTGGGCGTGCTGACTTACTTGATACGGACTTGGGGCGGCTATCCGGATGGCTTGGCATTTGCCGTGCTGCTGATGAACCTTTGTGTGCCAGCACTGGAGCGCTTTGTCGCGTCCAGGCAAGAAGTGACCCCATGAGCCGAGCCTCAAGCGTGGTGATTCTGGTGCTGTTGGCCGGGCTGGGAATCGGCGCGACCTACCTCGTGCAACGCATCAGCGCCCCTCGCATTGCGGCTGAACAACGGCTGATCGACAGCCGCAACCTGCTGGACCTGCTACCACCGGCAACTTACGACAATCAACCACTGGAACAGCCGCTCGCCATCGCCAACATCACGTTGCCCAACAGCACGCTGCTGGGCGGCTACCTGGCGACCAAGGCCGGCCAGCCGAGCGCGGTCTTGCTGCGCAGCCAGACCATGGGCTACGAAGGCTCAATCGAATTGCTGATTGCCATCGATCCCAACGGCAAGTTGTTGGGAGTCAAAACCCTCAAGCAATCGGAAACTCCGGGGCTGGGTGGCAAGATCGCCGACTGGCCCAATACCTGGCTCCAGGCATTTGCTGGCAAGTCTCGAAGCGACCCCGACGACACAGGCTGGGCCCTGAAAAAAGATCAGGGGCAATTCGATCAGGTGGCGGGTGCAACCAGCACGTCAAGGGCGGTGATCAGTGCCATTCACGACGCGTTACGCTACTTCGATGAACACCGCCAACCATTGAGCCGGAGTAGCGCCCATGACTAAGTCCCAGGCCCTGCAAAACTCGTTGATGCTTGCACCCCTGATCGGCGCCACGACCTCCTGGGCGGCGGCACTGGGGTTGTGGCTGATGTTCATCGTGGTGATCAGTGCTTACGGCGCGGGCATGTGGGCCTTGCGATCCCGGCTGGTTCCGTCTGCCCGCTTGCTCGCCTGCCTTCTGCTGGCCGCCACACTCACCAGCTGCGCGCAAATGGCCGCACAGGTCTGGTCCCTTCAATGGCACCAACCGGTGGCGCTTTACGCAGGATTGATCGCCCTGCAATGCGTTGTGCTGGAGTACAACGGTTTCTATCAGAGCCCACGCCTGGATCGCTTGCGACTGTGCGCCCTGTTTGGCGCGCTGATGGTCGGCCTGGGCCTGCTTCGCGAACTGATAGGCAGCGGTGGCCTGCACTTCGCCACGCTGGCCCCTGGCGGGTTCTTACTGCTGGGAGTGTTGATCGCCGCACGTCAGGCCTGGCCCCGCTCGACGCCCTCACCTTGATTGACTGTTTTTAGGAAACGCATCGCCCATGAATGCCGCAAAACGTTTGGAAATTTTCCGCCGGTTTCACGAAGACAACCCGGAACCGAAGACTGAACTGGCCTATTCATCGCCATTCGAATTGCTGATTGCCGTGATTCTTTCTGCCCAGTCGACCGATGTCGGCGTCAACAAGGCCACCGCCAAACTCTACCCCGTGGCCAATACACCGGCGGCGATCCATGCGCTGGGCGTCGAGGGCCTGTCGGAATACATCAAGACGATCGGTCTGTTTAACAGCAAAGCGAAAAACGTGATCGAAACCTGTCGACTGCTGGTGGAGCGCCACGGCGGCGAAGTGCCGCAAACCCGCGAGGAACTGGAAGCGCTACCCGGCGTCGGTCGCAAGACCGCTAACGTGGTGCTCAATACTGCCTTTCGCCAATTGACGATGGCGGTGGACACCCACATTTTCCGGGTCAGCAACCGCACCGGCATTGCTCCCGGCAAGAATGTGGTCGAGGTGGAGCAGAAACTGATGAAGTTTGTGCCCAAGCAATACTTGCTGGACTCCCATCACTGGCTGATCCTTCATGGACGCTACGTGTGCCTGGCCCGCAAGCCCCGCTGCGGCAGTTGTCGGATCGAAGATTTGTGCGAATACAAGCAAAAGACCTCGGACGATTGAGGCTCTATTAGATTTATTGATCCATCGATTGAAAAAATCTTTTTTACCCGCCGGTCGATTATCGATATAAGGGGCGCCAAAGGCAGTCTTAGCCTGGAGTTGACCTTATGAGCACTGGCAAAGAGCAATTGGACGTAGAAGACGACTTCACACCCGTTGATGCCGATGACGCTGAACCGGTGGTTGAAGTGGCAAAGACCAACCTGAGCAAACGCCGCACCATCGACAATTTGCTGGAGGAGCGCCGACTTCAAAAGCAATTGGCCGACTACGATTTTGACCTTTAACACCTGAAAGCCTCCCGAAACGGAGGCTTTTTACTAAGTGCCGATCCCTGATGAGCATCGCCTCATCAGCCGTTAGCGGCACTTAGACCAGACCATTGCGTTGAGCCAGTTCGATCAAATCGACCAGGGAGCGCGCATTGAGCTTCAACAACAGGCGAGTTTTGTAAGTACTGACGGTTTTATTGCTGAGGAACATTCCATCGGCAATCTCCTTATTGGTCTTGCCTCTGGCCAACTGTTGCAACACCATCATTTCGCGCCCGGACAGACGATCCACCATATCGGCTTCACTGGCATTGCCAAGACTGGACCGTACGGTATGCAACGCTTGATTCGGAAAGTAACTGTAGCCTGAAAGAACGGCTTTTATCGCACTGAGCAATTCAGTGAGGTCCTGCTGTTTGCAGACATAGCCTGCAGCCCCTGACTGCATACAACGCATGGAAAAATGCCCGGGTGCTTGTGAAGTCAATATCAACACTTTAAGAGGCATCGCTGTCGATGTCAGTCGCGCAATGACTTCCAGCCCATCCAGCTTCGGTATTCCGATATCCAGAATGACAATATCCGGCATAAGTTCGCGGGCCAGTTGTAATGCGTCCACGCCGTTATCTGTTTCTGCAATGACTTCGTAGCCATGGCGCTCCATTAGCATACGCACCGCAAGACGAATGACGGGGTGATCATCCACGATCAGCACTTTATTCATGGGCAAGTCCAATTTTCGCTGTTCGAATTTTTAGAGCCCGCACAATAGCCTAGTCGTTTCATCCATGGCATGCCGCCCCTCTCAGCGACCCACACCGAGAGACATTCCCTACAAACAAGAAGGATAATTCTTACAAAATTTGCACAAATACTGTGTTTCTTAAATTTTACCCGTCCATCAGCGCGCCGCTTTTTGAAATTTTTGTGTATCGATTTACATCCTAAAAAACTAAAGGGACAGGCCAGTGAACGTGCAGCCCGACAAACACCGGCGATTGGGCTACGCTTAAAAAGCAACCAACAATTCAACGCTGAACATTCACACCTTGGAGGCGCAGCATCAACTACCTATCCAACATAATGTTAATAGATCAACATCAAGCAACACTCCTGCATTAAAGATCAACAGAACTCTTCTGAAAACACGAACAGCAGCTATACCCGACCAACCATTAATACAGCTACTATAACACCCACCAAAAACTCAACTAACAGGAACCACAAATAACACCAGCACCAATATAACCAGACTATAAAATACGCAATAAATCCAAACTGACAAATCGAGAAAAGATATTCCTTTATGAGCAAAAAACATGATGAAACCCAAATCAAGAATTACCAACCCCATGACAATCATCGCGGTATTTGCAGCACTATCTGAAACCTCAGCGGCTATTTCACTGCCCTTTCTCGATAATGATGAACGCAAGATTTACATCTGGTTCCTTATCAGCTTCCCCTTTTATTTGCTTTTTCTATTCTTCGCCACTCTCAACTTCAACTACCGATCACTGTACGCCCCCTCTGATTTCGAGAAGGGAAAACATTTCATAAAGGCGATGCCCCACACTGATCAACCGGAAAGTTTCGCACCGACAGACTCGACCAGGCACTGGATTGAGCATCAGGTACGGTTGCCGGCATTGCTAAAGGATCTACACATCGTCGATGTACGAAGGATGAGCAAAAAAATGGAGTTCAATACGCTGATCGAGAAGGTCCAGGCACCTCAGGCCCCCTCTGCACGGTTGATCGTATTTCTTACATGTACCGATTCAGAGCCGCTACTGAAAGAAAGCGCACTCAAGCATTCAAAGCAAACAAGGAAACGCAGCAACACAGCGTTCTGGGTCGCTTATAACGTGAGCTCACAGGGTGTGACGACTATGGCTTGAGTGCCCGATAGTCAAACAAGACAACTCTCTAAAACTCAGAGAGAGAAAAAAGCAGAAGGAATTGTACGAGAAACAAGAAGAACGCTGAAAACACAATGCGCGACAGACAAAACTTCCATTTCAGAATTGTGGCCTTGTCACCGACAAGGCCACACC
>NZ_JBFUKU010000219.1:0-9206 GCF_056400685.1 Pseudomonas sp. P5_A12
GTTTTCCAGCGAGCACCATTACGCTGTATTCATGAAAGGCAGCACCCACCTGACGTCGCACCTGCTGACGCCGGTACTTATCGACGCCAGCACCCTGCAAGTCACCGCCGTGGCGGAACGACCTTGGTACATGGACGTCATGGGTATGTCGCAGCCACTGCACTTTGGCGATTACGGCGGCATGCCGATGAAGATCCTGTGGGGCGCCCTCGATGTGTTGACCATCATCGTGCTCGGCAGCGGGGTCTACCTTTGGGTGGTACGGCGCAAAGCGGCAAAACCTGTGCTCGAACCCGCCGAGGCTCAAGCATGAAGCCAAGGCAATCGAACTTCTGGAAGGTCTTCGGCACGCCCACGGTTATCGCCTTGCTCAGCGCCGCCGGGTTATTCGCCGCGCTGCTGGGCGATGGCGTGTGGGACGCCTTGAGCTGGCTTGGCCTGGGCGTTCCCGCATTCTTCGCCCTGCGCGGCTTGCTGCAACGTCGCTGATTTTGTAGGAGCGAGCCGGCTCGCTCCCACAGGGTTGGGGTTAACTTGTCAGCTTGAGCTCCCGCATCAACGCGCTATGCTGCCGACACTGCCACCGACCGAGACGCTGCCATGTCCACCCCCAGCATGACCCTGTACCACAACGCTCTATCGCCCTTCGTTCGTAAAGTCATGGTGCTGCTGCACGAGACCGGCCAGACCGGCCGCGTGGCGCTGCAAGACTGTGTGCTCACGCCGGTCAGCCCCGATCAGTCACTCAACGAAGACAATCCGCTGGGCAAAATCCCTGCCCTGCGCCTGGCCGACGGCAACGTCATCCATGACAGCCGGGTGATCCTCGATTACCTCGACCACCAGCACGTTGGCAACCCGCTGATCCCGCGCGAAGGTTCGGCGCGCTGGCGGCGCCTGACCCTGGCCTCGCTGGCCGACGGGATCATGGACGCCTCGGTGATGGTTCGTTATGAAATGGTCCTGCGTGACCCGCAGAAGCATTGGGACGAATGGCTCGACGCTCAGCGCGACAAGATTCGTCGCGGGTTGGCGCTGCTGGAAAAAGATGCGATTGCCGAGCTGACCAGCCATTTCGATGTCGCGGCGATCAGCGTGGCCTGTGCGTTGGGTTATATCGACTTGCGCCATCCGGATCTGCAATGGCGCGAGGCGAATCCGCAGTTGGCGGCGTGGTATTTCGAGGTGAGCCAGCGGCCTTCGATGTTGGCGACGATGCCTAAGGTTTAGATCTTCGCTGACTGTCAGGGCCTCATCGCGAGCAGGCTCGCTCCCACAGTTTGATCTGTAGTGTGAACAGACTTTGTGTTCACTGGAGATCCCCTGTGGGAGCGAGCCTGCTCGCGAAGGCACCACCCTGAATCCAACGGAAATAACGCGAATATCAGCGTCGCCAAAATCTCTCCCTGACGCTGATCCTCCCGCAACCCCAACGACCGGCTCATTCCACCGCCCCCAGCTCAAACACCATCGGCTTGGCGCTCTTCTGCCCGATCCCGTACCAGTCCAGCTTGCGGGTCATCACCATAAACACCCCAAGCAAGCCGAACAGCAACAACGAGCCCATCAACAGCGCGTAATCCTCGGCACTCAACAAGCCGTAGAGCAAGCCGTACAAGGCCGCCAACCCCGCCGAAAAACTCAGGCCATGGCGCACGCTGTGCAGCACATGGCAGACATAGAACCCGATCAACAACACGCAGCCAGCGGACGACAACAGATACGCCAGGGCAAAACCGATGTGTTCGGACAGCGACAGCAGCAACAGATAGAAAAACGCCAAGGCCACGCCGACCAACGCGTACTGCACCGGGTGCACCGCCAGGCTTTTCAGCACTTCGAACAGGAAGAAGCCTGCGAACGTCAGGACGATGAACAGCAAGGCATATTTGATCGCGCGATCACTCTTGAGGTACTGGTCAACCGGGTCGATGAAGCTCACGCCGAAGCTGCGCCCGTTGTACGCCTCGCAATCATCGCCGGACACGCAACTGCTCAGCGCTTCTTGAAGGTTGGTGGAGAAGAACGAGGTCTGCCAATTGGCGGTGAAACCTTGATCGTTGACTTCACGCTGGGCCGGCAGGTAATTGCCAATGAAGCTTGGATGAGGCCAGTTGGCGATCAACGACACCTTGCTGGTTTTGCCCACCGGCAGAATCTGCAACTGACCGGTGCCCTGCAAACGCAGGTCAAAACCGAAGGCCAGTTCCGTGGTTTTTTTTGCGTCCAGCGCTGGCAGCGTCACGTGCACACCTTCACCCAGCCAGCTCACCTGGGTACCCGGTACGAAGTCCAGAATCTGACCGTTCAGGTCCAGCGTTAATGCGTTTTCGATGCCGCGAATGTCGCTGATGCCCACTGCCAGAAACGGCTGGTCGAACTGGTAATCAGCGAAATCTTCCTTGATGCCCAGTTGCGCCGGCAACGAGAAATGCCCGCTGATGTGGTTTTGCGCGTGGAACAGGCGTGCCTCGTAAATGCCACGCGAACGCAGTTCGGTCTGGATCTGGCCATCGAGTTCGAAGCGCTCTGGCAGGAAGTACAAGCGACCACGTTCTTCACCGACGTCCTGGTAGCGCTCGTTGGTTTTCTGGTTGAGCTTCCAGGTGCGCACCACTTTGCGATACGGCACCACCATGAGCGGCCCGCTCAGTTGCTGACTAAAGCTGGAACTGCGGGCGATGTCTTCCAGTACACCGTCGCGAAGTTGCTGACGGTCCTGAATGATGCCGTTGATCATCAACAGCGGAATCAGCAACAAAAGAATCAGAAGGGCAATGGCCCCGAGTTTTAGGGTCAGGCTGCTGTTCATGGGACTCTCCCTGTTTGGATGGGGAGAGTCTGGGATGGATGTGTGGGGAATTTATGGGGGGAATATGGAGATTATGTGGAGACTGGGCAGCCCTCTGTGGGAGCGAGCCTGCTCGCGAATGCCGCGACGCGGTCCTAAGCCAGGCACAACCTCACTTCAACACCGCCTTCGACATTGCCAATACTTAACGAACCGCCATGCAGCTTGACCACTTCTTCCACAAAATTAAGCCCCAACCCAGTGCTTTTGCGGCCACTGTCGGGGCGCGGCAGCGAGTAAAAACGCTCGCTCAAGCGCGGCAGTGCATAGTCCGGAATCGCCTCGGCCTGGTTGAACAGTTTGAACTCAACCTGCTCTTCAACCTGCTCGGCACTGAATCGCAGAACCCCCTGAACCGGAGTGAAGTCCAGCGCATTCTCCAACAAATTCCCCAGCGCCTGACGCAACAAAAACGGCTCACCGGTTATCGCCAGATCTACTGGTATCCGTTTTTCCACGCACAACTGCTTGCCTTCAATCCGCGCCGCCTGAGCCTTCAACAATTCATCCACCAACCCGGTCAACGGCACCGCCACCCGCTCCTCCAGACCTTGACGTTGTTCGACTTGAGCCAGATTCAACAGCCGCTCAATCAATTGCTGCATCCGCACACTTTCGCTGTCGATATTGCTGACAAACCGCTGCTGCTGCTCCAACGACATCTCGCCTTGCAGCAATTCCGCCGCTCCGCGAATCGCCGCCAACGGGCTCTTCAACTCATGGGTCAGCGTGTGCACATAACGCTCGACGTAGGCTTTGCCTTCGAGCTGCGTGCGCATCTGCTCGACCGCTGTCGCCAGCTGCTCCAGTTCACCGCCGCGATAGTGCGGAACTTCGACCCGTTGGCCTGCACTCACCGCTTGTGCATAAGCAGTCAACCGTCGCAGCGCCGCACTCAGCCACCATGACAACAGCGCGCCGAACAACAGACCGAGGCCAATCAGCCCGGCGCCATAGGCCAGCAATCGGCGCTCGGTGCGATCGACGTAAGGCTGCAACGAGCTGTTGGGCTTGGCCACGGTGACCACGCCGAGGATCTGGCCGTTGTCGCGAATCGGCGCGCCGACGTGCATTACCGAGGAGTTGGTATCGTTCGGATCGCTGCGGGTGGAGCGTGYGCCGTATTCGCCACGCAGGGTCAGGTAGACATCGTTCCAGCGCGAGTAGTCCTGCCCCACTGCCACACCACTGGAGTCCAGCACCACAAAGCCTTTGGCATCGGTGACGTAGATCCGGTGATTAACCTGATTCTTCGGCAAACCCCAGATGCTCGCCTTGGGTTGTCGCTCGCCGTAGGCCTTGAGCAATTGCGGCCAGCGGTTCTGATTGAGGGTGCCGGCCTTGAAGTCGTCGCGCAGGATCTCGGCCATCAGGTTGGCCGTATCTACCAGGGTTTCTTCGGTGGACTGGCGAACGCCCGGGCGGATTTCTTCCATCACGGTGTTGAGTACGAAGTAACCGGTCAGGCCGATGAACAGCACGTAGACCAGGAAAATCCGCATCCCCAGCGGCATCAGCTGTGCCCCGGGCTGTAGCTGTAACCGAGACCGCGATGGGTCTGGATCGGCTCGGCGTCCGCCCGCACCAGACGCAATTTGGCGCGCACGCTCTTGATGTGGCTGTCGATGCTGCGCTCGTAACCGGCATCGGCGGCGATGCCCAGCGCATCCAGCAATTGTTCGCGGCTGAATACCCGCTCGGGTTGTTCCAACAGGCATTGCAACAGGCGGAACTCGTGACGGGTCAGGTTTAGCGCTTGGCCGCGATAATTGATTTGCACCCGTTCACTGTCGATACGAAACAGCGCCGATGAGACCTCGGCCACGGCTCTTGGCGCCATGCGTTTGAGAATGGCCCGGACCCGGGCGGCCACTTCCCGTGGGCTGAACGGCTTGACCACGTAATCGTCGGCGCCGATTTCCAGGCCCACGACACGATCGATTTCAGCATCGCGTGCACTGAGGAAAATCACCGGCACTTCGCTGAAACGGCGCAACTGTTTGCAGGTCTCTAAGCCACTGATGTCCGGCAAACCAATGTCGAGAATGATCAAGTCGGCCGGCGTGGCGCGCTGATGGTCCAGCGCTGCCGCGCCAAGGCTCAGCCAGGTCGTGGTGAAGCCTTCACCCTGCAACGCGAAAATCAGGGTGTCGGCAATCGCCGCTTCGTCTTCGACAATCAAGATATGAGGCATGGCGTCCTGGCCCGGCAGTTAAGTGGGCGAACGGTGCCCCAAGGCTGATTCGACGTCAATCAGCAGTCGGGTTTGTCCGCCGTGAAACGTCGCGCCGGGTTCACCGCCGCACCGAACTCACGCAAGGCTTTGGCGCCGATCAACAAAGGGTAATTGAAGCTGCTGCGGTCAGTCAGGTTCACCTCCACAGTGCGCTTGACGTTGCCCAGGCACAGCTCCAGATCGACCACCGGGCGCTTGGTAGGTGCGATCACCTCAGCGTCTTCCTCGTCTTCTTCGGAGCGGGTCTTGATCTTGCTGATCCGCGCGACTTTGTGTTCGTAGACCTTGTTGCTCGCGTCCTTGGTGGCAAGGCGGAAACGCACCCATTCTTCGCCGTCGCGGGTGAAGGTCTCGATGTCCTTGGCCGACAGCGACGCTGTCAGGGCGCCGGTGTCCATCTTCGCCTTGAGTACTTCACCGCCGATTTCCGGCAGCGCGATGTATTCGTAACGCCCGTACAGGGTCGGCTCGGCGGCAAGGACCGGCAGGGCCACCAAGGAAAGCAGTGCAAGGATCGATTTCACGTAATGGGCATCCATAAGGAGTGGGCAGCGGGATTTTAGACCGTCAGCGAGCAATTCGTTCGTTCCTGATATCGCATCGCGGGCAAGCCCGCTCCCACAGGTTCTGCGAAATACCTGTGGGAGCGGGCTTGCCCGGGTAGAAACCGGGGACATCCTTTACGTTTTAAACCGGAGACATCGTTTACAGGTATGAAATACGGTCAGGAGGTGCCTGACCATTCCCAGGAATCGAGAGTCCCCAAATGGATCAACGAATCAAACTCAGGCGACTGGCTGAGCCCGCTCTGCGGCAAGGCGATTACGAAAACGATCCGCAGTTTCGCGAAAAAATCCAGAACTGGGTAAACCAACTCTGAATCGAAAAGGACCAGCGTATCGACGTGTTGCGCACCGAGTGACGTTGAATCAACTGCCGGTGCACGGAAGCCTTTTTAGCACCTGTCAGATGTGACAGTAGCCAAGTCTTATCAGCAGCGTGACTATGGAGATCCGACAACGTAAAGGAATACACGCCGTGGTAATTAAAACAATCGCTGGTGCTTGGGTACTGATGACTTTGGCAGGCCATGTTTATGCAGATACCTGCCCGAATACTGCTGAAATCACAGAGGAAACAAAAGGTGTTTTTTCCACCAAGGACAGTTCCGGGCGGACCTGGAAAGGTGAAAGTCCGGGCCTAGAAACAGCCGACATCAAACTTTCCGACTTTGAAAGCGTGGCGTACATCGACAGGGACGAGGATGAAACCGGCCCAATTATTGTGAGTCAGCTAAGTTGCCGTTACAAAAATATCGCCTTCGCTCTCGAAGTACCGGGTTGGAAGCCGGAAGAACCGAGGCTGTGGGAAAACCAACACTGTACGAGATCCATCAGTGAATGCTCCTTCACCATTACCCATAAATAACACCAGTGAAGAATAGAAAAAGGGCGACAGTCACAGTCGCCCTTTTCTAGTTGCGTACTGTTTACCAACGCATTTCGCGCTGAAGCCGTTGATTCAAATGCCGGTGCCCGCGCCCCAGATCCCGCCCAGGCTTTCCAGCAACGAACCGCCAACGCCCTGTTGACCGAGGTATTGCAGAAGCACCGGGGCAAACTGGCCGATCATTCCGCCGTCCATCMCCAATGCGCTGAACGCGTCGTTCAGGTCGTTGGTGTTCTTCACGTTGCCCAGGGCGTTGTCCAGACCGGCGGCCTTACCGGACGAACCGAGTAAACCCGCGAGGGCGCCCAGCTCTCCGCCGCCCGACAAAATGTCGATGCCTGGTACGCTTTTGGCCAACTCTGAGTAATCAGTCGAACTCAATTGATTCTTGGCCAACCCAAGCATCGCCCCGGCGCCGCCAACGGCTTGTTGTGGCGTCACGTTCAATTCGGTCAGCGCACTCAGCAGATCGGCTGTCTGCGGGGTCGGCGCGGCTGCGGCGGCTGCGTCATCGCCCTTCATGCCGGAGATGGCATTGGCCGCATCGAACAGGCTGAACTGAGCAAAGACCGGACTGGCCGCCAGACACATCAGCGAAGCCAGTGCAAAACCGCGTGAAATCTTCATCCAGACATCCTCATGTGCCATGAAAACCGCCCGTGAGCGGACGGGGAAACTGCCGGTTTGACCGGGGGTTGGGTGACATTGTTCCTTGGGCAATTTCATCTTGGATGCAGACGGGTATTAAAGAAGGTTCGATTAATAATTAAACGCTCTAAAAAACTGTCAGATCTGACAGTGGCTGAGAGATCCATACCTTGACCATTAGTACTCAATTAAACGTAATGGAGTACAAACAATGATGTTGAAATCAGTCGTCGCTGGCGTGCTGGCAAGTCTGTCGCTGATGGGTACCGCTTATGCAGAAACTTGCCCTGCTGCCTCAAGTATCCACAAGACTGCAAGCGGCTACTCAGCTCCAGGACCCGATAACAAGCCATTGGCAGTCACCGTAAAGGGTGCCGCAGCGCTCGAGAGCCTTAAATTTACGTCTGCACGTCTAAAGGATAATGACAGCACCGCATCAGTCGTTATCTGCCGCTACGAAGGCGAAGGCGACCTCGGTGCTTCAACAGGCGTGAAAATCGGCGTCCCCGTCCGAGGTACCGGCACCAATTGGAAAGGTGATGACTGTGAGGCCAATGATCCTGCCCAGTGCTCATTCCATATTAAATAAGTGGATGTCTAGAGCCTGGTTTTCGAGCTGAAAAAAAGGGCGACATCACTGTCGCCCTTTTTCCTTGCCTGCTGCCTACTTACGCAGCACTAAACAACTTATGCGGATCAATCACAAACTTCTTCGGCACGCCCGCATCGAACTCGCCGTAACCGCGCGGCGCGTCATCCAGGCTGATGACTTCCACGCCGACGATGTCGGCAATATGGATACGGTCCCACATGATCGCTTGCATCAACTGGCGGTTGTACTTCATCACTGGCGTCTGGCCGGTGTGGAAGCTGTGGGATTTGGCCCAGCCCAGACCGAAGCGAATGCTCAGGCTGCCCATTTTCGCGGCGGCGTCCACGGCACCCGGGTCTTCCGTCACGTACAGGCCTGGGATACCGATTTTGCCGGCCACACGAACCACGCCCATCAACGAGTTGAGCACGGTGGCCGGAGCCTCGTGTTTCACCCCATCGTGGCCATGACCGCGTGCTTCGAAGCCCACGGCGTCGACGGCGCAATCCACTTCCGGCTCGCCCAATAGCGCAGCGATTTGTTCGTGCAGTGGAGTGTCCAGCGACAGGTCGGCGATTTCGAAACCCTGCGCCTTGGCATGCGCCAGGCGAACGGTGTTGACGTCACCGATGATCACCACTGCCGCGCCCAACAGGCGAGCGGAAGCGGCTGCGGCCAGGCCGACCGGGCCGGCACCGGCGATGTATACGGTGCTGCCTGGGCCAACGCCGGCGGTGACGGCGCCGTGGTAACCGGTTGGCAAGATGTCGGAGAGGCAGGTCAGGTCGCGGATTTTTTCCATCGCGCGATCGCGATCCGGCAGTTTCAGCAGGTTGAAGTCAGCGTACGGCACCATCGCGTATTCGGCCTGGCCGCCGGTCCAGTCGCCCATGTCGACATAACCGTAGGCACCGCCGGGACGGGCCGGGTTAACGCTGAGGCAGACACCTGTGTGCATTTCCTTGCAGGAACGGCAGCGCCCGCAAGCGACGTTGAACGGCACGGACACCAGGTCGCCGATTTGCAGGTTCTCGACGTCGCTGCCTTTCTCGATGACTTCGCCGGTGATTTCGTGGCCGAGCACCAGACCGGTCTGAGCGGTGGTACGGCCGCGCACCATGTGCTGGTCGGAACCACAGATATTGGTGGAAACCACACGCAGGATGACAGCGTGGTTAATCTTCCTGCCGCGCGGGTCCTGCATTTTTGGATAGTCGATTTTCTGTATTTCGACTTTGCCATTGCCGAGATACACCACACCACGATTGCCAGACATGCTTTCACCTCGCTGTTGTTTTTATGTAGCGGTCGCGTCGCCATGGACCGGCGGCGCGTTGATTGCTCGGGTTATTGCTTGTGTCTTTTTGCGTTGTTTGTGAGGGCCTCTTCGCTGGCAAGCCAGCTCCTACAGTTGATTGAGTTTCCCCTGT